>JAKLJW010000025.1 GCA_023150935.1 Candidatus Binatia bacterium
CGTGGTCCAACTTCACCGCCGCGGGTCCTCAGTCCGTGTACGAGTACGTGTACCGCTTCGCTGAGTACGTGTACGGAACTCACGCCGAACGCCCGGAACTCGCGCGCGGCCTGTTCGAACTATGCCCACACCGGAGATTCCATCACTGCATCCATCGCCATCGCTCGTCACCTCGGCCGATATCCTACGTAGCCTGATGGCACACGCAACGATGCCGTCGGCCTGATTCGTCGGGCTGCGGGGACGTAGAAACCATGCGGACAATTCGCCGGCGAGAAGGATGGAGGCGAGGGGAGTTGCGGGCCCCATGCCCTCACGCCCCCAGGCCCCCGGGGCCCTCACGCCCGTCCTCAAACAAACGGTCGCCGATCCAACACCAGACGCAACGGGCGTTCCGTACGGAGCATCCCCGGCAGGGCTTGCTGCAACTCGGCCAGCGCACACACCGCACCGAAGAGCTGATGCAGATCGTTCAGGCCGTCGTCGGCGAGCGCATCGAGGCTGCACAGATAGTCCACGTACCGACGCGCGAACCGGCTCAACGCCGACCGCGCATCCGCGAACCGATGCCCGGACTGACGCAGTGCCCGGTGCAGGCAATACACCCAGTCGATCTCCGCAAAGCCCACCGTACAGCCCAGCGGCGCGAACAACCCCTCAGCCTCGATGCGCAGACACGTGTCCACCATCGCGGCGGGATAACGCAACGGCCGGCGCGCGTACTCGTGATTGAACAAGTAGTGGAACGAACCGGCCAGATGGTGAAACAGCATCGCAGCCCCGCCGGCATCGATACACCCGCGCCGCCACAATCCCGTCGCCGGGTCGGCCGCCTCCCACAACCAGGCGAAGTAAGCGTCCTCCCAGCCCGGCTCCGGTTCGCCGGCCAAACGCAGCGCCGCATACGCCCCGGCACCCTTGTGCGATTCGCCCCACGGGTTCCAGGTCCAGTCGAGTTCGTCGAGTAAGCCCCTTATTCCCTCGCAGGTCGCCAACGCAGCAAGTGCGCGCAGCGGATGCACCGGCAGCGCCTCGAACAGCTCGAGCGCCGCGACGCAATGCGCCGTCGTGTGCAGGGGATCGTGCGTCGTCTCCCGGAACAGACCGCCGGTGGCATCCTGACGCGCCTGCAGTACCCGCACCCACGCGGGCCGGTCGCCGACTTCGGGAAATCCACCGATGGTGTAGAGCACGTTCGCCGCATCGGCGCAGCCGTACTCGTTGATCCCAAGCTGACGCGAACCGCTCTCGTCCTGCCACAGCCAGCGCGCGTATGCACCCGTGTCGCCCACGGCGTGCGCCGCAACAATGGCCTCCACCCGGGAGATCAGGTCTGCGAGGGCGAACATGAGTGGGGGCTTGGGGGCCTCACGCCCTCATGCCCCCCGGCCCCCCACGCCTACGGCTTGCACAACAGCTTGTTGCCGCTGCGGTTGAAGGAGCAGTTCCCGGGGACGAATGCCGTTTCGCCGCATTCGCCCGCCGCCGCCGCCGCCTGGCCGCCGAGCACCACGATCGCCGTCACCGGCTCGTCCCCGGAGACCACCGGGTAGGCTCCGTTCTTTCCCTTCACCAGCAGCTTCACCTGCCGCGGCGCCCTGGCGCCCCGATCCCGGACTACCACCTTGACGATGCCGTTGCCGGGCGCGCCCGTCCTGTCCTGGAATGTCCACTTCGTGCCACGGCCGTTACGCGTCCAGCCCCGTGTCCCCTGCCCCGCGTACACCCCGCCCGGCAGCGTCACGTCGATCCGGGGCACCCCGGTTGCCGTCACGACCATCACCCGCGCCCCGTCGGTTTGCGGGTCGAGCGCCGCGAAGCTCGTCGACGCCGGCAGAACGAACTCGCCGCCGACGCTGACGCTATCATTGCCCGGCGTCGGGTCGGGGTCGATTCTGCCCACGGTCACCTTCGGCCTGATCGTCAGGTTGCGACCGCCGCCGACGTTGGTGCACGGATCGATGGCATCGCACAGCGTGTCGCCATCGCTGTCGGGCACCCCGCCGTCCGGCGGGCACGACGGGCTCGACCCGTCGCACGCTTCCGCCACATCGCACGGGCCCACCGCCGCCCGGCACTCGACCCCGGCGTGGCCGCCCGGATGCGTGCACGCCCCGGCGCCGTCGCACTCGTCCAGCGAACACGGGCTCGAGTCCGCCGTACACGGCGTCCCGGCGCTCACCGCGCACGTGTCCGCGTTCTCGTTGCAGACGTCGTCGCATTCAGGGCCCGCCGTGCACGGGTCGCCCGCATGGACTCCGCACGTGCCGCCCGCGCAGGTGTCGGCGCCGTTGCAGAATGCTCCGTCGTCGCACGGCGCCACGTTGGTCACGACGTAGCACCCGCTCAGACGGTCGCAGAAGTCGTTGGTGCAAGGATTTCCGTCGCTGCAACTGTCGAGTGCGCCGCAGGCGCCGCCGCCGCACGTCGAGCCGCTCGTGCACACGTTACCGTCGTCGCATGCTGTCCCGTCCGCGGCGGCCGCCTGACACGTCGCCGCACAGCAGTCGCCGCCGTCGACATTGCCGTCATCGCAGATCTCCCCGGGCTGCACGTAGCCGTCGCCGCACAGCGCGGGCATGCAGGCGTTGGTGCAGCCGTCGGCGTTGCTGGTGTTACCGTCGTCGCAGGCTTCGACCAGCGCTTCGAGCGTGCCGTCGCCGCAAACGCTGACCGTGCAATCGTTCTTACAGGCGTCGTTATTGTTCGTGTTGCCGTCGTCGCACTGTTCCGCGCCGCCGGCGTAACCATTCCCGCAGGCGCTGGGTGTGCAGGCGTTGTCGCAGCCGTCGCCGTTGACGAAGTTGCCGTCGTCGCAGGCTTCGCCGGGGTCGACGGTGCCATCGCCGCAGGACGCGATGTCGGCCACCTTCCACAGCTCGGTACCGTACGCGTCGTCGGTAGCGCTGAAGAGCACCGCCGAGCCAAGCGCGGTCAGGGACCTTGGCCAGGACGACATCGCGCCCGGTCTCACGTCCGCAACCTGCACCGTCCCCGCCGCCGTCCCGTCGCTCTTCCACAGCTCGTACCCGCTGCTCCCGTCGTTCGCCCGGAAAAACAGCGTGCCGTTCACGTTCGTCAGGTAGTCGGGATACGAGTACCCGCTGCCCGGGACGATGTCCTTCACCAGGACCGTCCCCGCCGCCGTCCCGTCGCTCTTCCACACCTCGTACCCGCTGCTCCCGTCGTCCGCCCGAAAGAACAGCGTGCCGCTCACGTTCGTCAGGTACGCGGGAGACGAGGAACCGCTGCCCGGGTTGATGTCCTTCACCTGCACCGTCCCCGCCGCCGTCCCGTCGCTCCTCCACAGCTCGGACCCGCTGATCCCGTCGTCCGCCCGGAAAAACAGCGTGCCGTTCACGTTCGTCAGGGACTCCGGAAACGAGCTCCCGCTCCAAGGGTTGATGTCCTTCACCAGCACTGTCCCCGCCGCCGTCCCGTCCGTGCGCCAGAGCTCTGTTCCAGTGGCCGGAGAGGACGCCACAAAGAAAGTGACCGGCCCGACCGGCGTTATTGACGCCGGGTTCGAGCCGCCCGAAATAACTGAACTGTCGATGTCTTTCACCAACTCCGCGGGCGCCTGCGCCCGGGCTGCCTGTACGCCCACGACGGCGGCGACCCCCACCATGACCGACGAGGTCAGCACAGACCACAGCCGCCGCATCGGCCCGGCCAACGCCATCCCCCCGGGGCCTTGCGGCCCTGCCGCCTCTGACCACATCCGTGCCGCCACACCCACACCCGCCCGCCTTCCGAGCCGAACCGCTCGTGTCACGATGGGCCCCCCTTTTCGTTATCGTCTTCTCGTCATCGGGCGTGACCCAGGTTCCGCACCGCCTCGTCGAACTGCCATATTCCAGGTCGACCTACAGTTCTGCGCGGCGGCTTCCGAGGGCGCATCGCCCGCGACCTCCCCCGTGCCGTCACTGCCGTCCTCGCCCCTGTCAGACAAGAACTCGATCATGCCCGCTGCCGTATGTTATCCCCCGCCACCCGTCAACAGCGCAGATACGGGACAACGACGGTGGGTTGCTGCGCGCAGGCACGGGGGCCTGCCGCTACGACGACGGCGGACGGCATTGCGCGGGCAGGCACGGGGGCTCAGCACCTCGCGCCCTCGGCACCTCAGGACCCCAGGACCTCAAGACCCCAGGACTCCCTTTTCACCGTCCATACACCTCACGCACCGTGCGCTCGAAGTCGAGCACGACACCAACCTCGCCGGCTTCGATGCGCATCGTGCGGGTGTTGAAGGGCGTCTGCGACCAGGGATTGTCGAAACGCGGGTATCCACTCAGCGGCTGTTCGACGCCGCGGACAACGAACGGCGCCTCCCATCCGAAGGCAATCCGTCCCTGACTGGGCGAGTCGTACTCGACGTCGTATCCCGGCGACACGCCGGCCTGCACCGGACCGCGCGACGTCACCACCACGCGACTGGCGACAATCGCCGAACGGAACGCCTCGAAACCGCCCCATTGCACCTTCCGGCCACACTCCACGATCCACACCGTATCCGCACCGCCGTCGGCGCGCATGTCGAACGGCTTCACCATACCGTTGGTCGCATACACCGCCGGATCGTACACCATGAACGTCGCCGGCCGGTGCGAGTAAAGCGCGAGGTAGCCGTCGCGAAACCGGCCGAAGGTCCACGGCCCCTCCTGCACTACTTCCTCGAAGTGATCCTGCGGGAAATAGGCGTGCGTGTACGGCTCGTAACGGAAATACGTGAACGGCTCTGGATTTCGCGGCCTGTACTGCGGCGCATAGATGTGCACCGCCACGTTCTCGTACTGCGCCGAACGCGGCATGCTCGCCTCGCCGTTCCAGTATCCGCCGTCCTCGGAATCGTCGAGCCAATCGGTCGAGCGCGCCAACGGCCGGAACGGGTGGTTGGTAAAGGCTATCGCATTGGCATCGAAGGTCGCCTGCCACGAGTGATACTGCGCGCCGAAACGGCCCTTCCGGTAGTCGATCGCACTGGACAGGATGTAATCCGGCGTGCGGTACGTATACGTGTTGACTTCCTTCAGCAGCGCGAAGCTCAGGAAAGCGCCATAACGCAGCGCCAGGCCCTGCGCGAACTCGATATCCCCCGCAAGGTCCCGGAAGCCGATGAACGGCGCGAAGTTCGTCGTCTCCCAGAGGTTGTATTGCTCCATCGTTTGAACCGTGAGCGGCACCACCGGCCAGGTCGTGATCGCTCCGATACTCCACCACACCGACAAATCCTCGGGATCCGTGAAGGAGAATTCGTACGGTGCCCGCGGCGTCCGGTCGTAAGGGCCGTCTTCCTGAATGTCGATGCTCATCCTTTCCCGATCGACGAAAGACTGCGGGCTACGCGCGACGCGCAGAATCGCCTCCGGCACCCGATACCGCCGTGCGCGCGCCAGCAGCACGGCATCCGCGTGGGAGATCGACTGATACGGGTACTCGGTCGTATCGAACAACATCTTCGTGGCGCCCCACGTGTCCTCCGTGAGCGAGGTCATCTTGTCCTTCTTGTACGACCGCCCGTGGGTCACCCCGAAGGCCGCGCGTTGCGTGTGCAGCGCCAGGTCGAACAGGAGCACATCGAGCACCATGGCCGCTCGCGTCGCGATCGCCGGGTCCTGGGCATACTCGGCCAACGTCAGCAGGGGGGTGAGGTCTTTCTGGTAGTACACGTTCGAATGCCACTCGCTGAACCCGAACCGCGCGCGGATGTCGAACCAGCGCAGGAGCTTGCCGCGCGCGTGAGCGAGGTGCTCGCGACCGCTCTTACCGTCGGACGAGAACACCCGGTCCGGGTATGTCTGGCCCATGAGATACTCGATGGCGTGGTAAAGGATCTCGTGGTTTTCGGTCCAGTAGTACGAGTTGTCGAGCATCCCCGCCGGCGTCGGCTCGGTGTACCAGAACTTGAACGCCACCAGCGCCGCCTCGACCTTGTCGACGAGCGCCCGCGGCAGGGCCGGGTGCTCGCGGTACCCGAGCAACAGGTTCAGCAGGTACGTCGCATCGAAGTCGCGCGTATCTTCGAGCGCCGCCATCTTGGCGAACTGCCGATCCCAGGCATCGACGGGGATTGCGTCGCGCGGCGCCGTGTAGGGCGGATCGAGACGCTCCCGCTCCAGGTGCGCGATCACGTTCAGGGGGTTGCCGGCCGCAAAGGACGCGGTCGCGAAGCGCAAGTAATCGATACTGCGCGCCCGCATGTAAGCCGGATCGACGTATCCGTCGACAGTCGCGGTCGACGCCCCGGGCGGACTCACGCCGTCGTTGTCTCCGCACGCGGCGACAAACGCAAGCAGCACGAGGATGCCCCACAATCGCGGGTTCCGGAACTCAACTCGAAATCGCACCATGACGAAGGCAGCCTATATTGCCGCGCCGCCGAAGTCCCGCCCATTTTCGCGCTCCGCCCGCGGGATTCCCTCGCCCCCCCGGGGCGCTCCTCGCCTCCCTCAACCCGCCACAAACGGGCGCACGCGTTCGGCATAAACTCGTTCGGGATCGTCGATCAGGCCGAGCCGCGTTGCGCAGTCGAACAGCAGGATGCGGTCGCTCTGGGGCCGCCGCGGCGCGCGGGGATGGATGGCATCGCACTCGAGGGCGCCGGCGATGTGGAGAAACTGCGCCGCGGCGTGCTTGTACGCCGGCACGGGAGCGCGGAAGCCGACGTTGCCGAGGTGCTGCAAGGCATCGTTGAGCCCAAGGAACGCGACATCGCCAGCGGCGAGGGCACGATCGCGCGCCGCAAACGCGTCCGGGGCAAAGGTCGACAGCCCGAGCAGGTAGTCGCTGCCGTAAGCGACCAGATCGATGGCAAGGTCGTTGCCCGTGTAAATGCGGAAGTCGGGACGCAGCCGGTCGCGCGCCGCCAGCCGCCGCAGCTCCGTGGCACGGTCCAGCGAAGAATGCTTGGCGCCGACGAGCGCGGGTATCTCGATCACGAGGCGAAAGGTTTCTTCGTCCCAGATCTCGCCGTGCGGCGCGAACACCGGACCCAGTTCGAACGCCACGGCGCGCTCCGTCGGCGCGACAATGGCGCGGTACAGCGCCGCCTTTTCCGGGGCGCCGAGGCCGTGCATGGCGCGGCATTGGACAATGACGGGAATCGCCTCGCGCCGCAGGATGGCCGCGATCGCCCGGTGGTAACCCGCCACGGGGTCGCTGCGGTCCGAATCCGTATACGCCCCGGCATAAAACGGCACACCCGCACCGAGGACGCGCCGCGTCGTATCCAGAACAGCCTCTCGCTCCGCCTCGGTGAGCAAGTCGCCGAAGCCCGTGTCCATGTTGACGGCAACGTCCAGACCGGCGGCGCGGGTCCGCACCAGATGCCTTGCGAAGGCCGCCCAGTCGATACTCCCCCCCGGTTCGTACGGCAACAGCACCGCCGAAATACCGTGCACCCGGCGGGTCGCCAGACGGGAGAAAGCTGCGGAGAGAGCGGTCACCGAATCCATCCGAGGATCAGCGGAACGGCTCGCCCTGACTAACCACGAGGCGTGACCGACACCCGACGCCACCCCTGCAACCGTATTCGTGTCCGTGACCGTACGGATCCATTCGCCGCGGTCCCTTATCGCCTTGCCCTGACGTATCCGCGCAAATTGCCGTAATACGGATCGAGCGGGTAGCAACCCGACACGAAGCCCCGGCGAGGAGCCGAGGTGCAGTCGCTGAACGTGCGGCAAAGGCGCTTACGATCCAGCGGCCGGCCGGCGAGCACATCGGCCGGCATTTCCGGGTAAGACAGCACCAGTCGTCCGAGGCCGACAGCGTCGCACCACCCTTCGCGGACGCAAGCCTGCGCAACGTGCGGTATGAATTCCTGGAGATAAGTCCACCCCGTCGACACGACCGTCATCTCGCGCGCCGCAACCTTGACGCGCCGCGCCGCGTCCAACAACCGCGCCACACCGACCAACGGATCCTCCGGCGGCGCGTAGCCGTCGCAAGGCGGAAACAACGCCGGACGCTGCAAGTGCGGGACGTAGTACGGACTGCCGGCGGTAACGTTGAGCAGACGGATTCCCGCTGCGCGGAGCTGACCGACAACCGCCAGCGGTTCATCCCAATCGATCGTCGTGGGCTGGCGCACATCCACGCCGAAGCCGAATGGATACGGGGCCGGATAGTCCACCGGCACACCCGGCCCGAGTCGGCCGCCGGCGCCGACTTCTGCCGGTCGGTGCGGCACGGCGTCGAAGACCGACAATCGCACCGCAATGCCGATCCGGGGCGCGGCGGTCCGCACCGCGCCGACGATTTCGTGCAGCAACCGTGTCCGCTCTCCCAGCCTCGTTCCGCCGTAAGCGCCGCTTCGCGTTCGCGCCGCCAGGAACTCGTGCAGCAGGTAACCGTGGCAGTGCTTTATATCGACGAAGTCGAACCCTTCCTCCTGCGCCAGCCGTGCCGCCGCCGCGAAATCCCCTATCAATATTCCGACCTCGTCATCCGACAACACGGCAGTATCGTCGTGTACACCGACGCGCGCATCGAGCAACGGGTGCCGAAACGCGACTCTCGGCGCCGGCATCCCGAGCGGGCCCCGCCCGGGCGCACCGGCGCCATCGCTCAGGTCAGCTTCGGGTCCGGGGCACGCAACCCGGACCTGCGGCACCCGCGCCCATCTGCCACTGTGCGTGAGCTGCAATCCGATCACGGGTTCCGGGTGACCGGCCTCCCGTGCGGTGGCCAGCACCAGCTTCCGCAGCGACCCGATTGCCGATGCCGTGGCCTCGTTGAGCAGTAGTTGGTGCGGATTGGCGCGCCCGTCGGCGCGAACCGCAACCGCCTCGCCGCCCCAGATCAGGCCCGCGCCGGAGCGTCCGAAGTTGCCCCAACGCCGCCGCGTGAGATCGGACGGCAAGCCGTCCTCGGTGCCGTCCCAACCTTCCATCGGTTGCACCACGAAACGGTTGGCGGCGCTCGCCGTTCGCCCCGGCAGCGCTACGGCGAGCGGCGCCGCCAGCGGCGAGGCGGGCGCGGACTGCGCGGCGTCGTCGCACGGCAGGTCGGCACCCAGCGCGGCGCACCGCGCCCGGAACCTGGCGACGGTGCGTAACGCGGCAAGGCGGGGAAACGTCATGACGCCGGCGGCTCGCCCCCCGGCGCATACTCGACGACCGTGTCCGGCATGCCGCCCCTCCCCGCTCAAGTTCGCGCCAGCACGGCGCGCACGAAGGCCACGTCGGCGGCGAGCTTTTCCTCCACCGAGCGCGCGTCGGCGGCGAGGAACTCGATCGTCATCGGGCCAGCGTACCCCGCCCGCACGGCGGCAGGAAGGATGGCCCCGTAGTCGAGCACGCCATCGGCCAGCGAACCGCCCGGAAACAACGGTCCGCCGGCGTCCGGATTCGGCTGGTAGTTCTTCAGATGAAAGTACCGGGCGTAGCGCACCAGTCTTGCGGCATCCTCGGGTTGCTCGGCCACGGCCTCGGGCGGAAGGAAGTCGAGAACCTGGTAGTTCAACGCCACGTTCGGCCGGTCGATCGCGTCGAGGAGATGAGCAATGCGTTCCGGCGTGTCGGCGAACGAGCCAAGATGGCGCTCGATGACGACGGCGATGCCCGCAGGCCGGGCCGCGTCGCAGGCAGCCCGCATCAGACCGACGACCGGCGTCACGTCGGCCGGAGCCTCATCGAGCGGCTCCGCCCACACCCGTAACAGCGGCGCTCCGAGCGCCTCGGCGATCGCTGCCTCGCGACGCGCGTGCGCGGGTGTGGTCCGCCCGAAGCGCCCGAGGTAGGAACCGTACGCGATCACTTCGATGCCCGCCGCCCGCACGGCCGCCCCGGCCGCGCGGGCCAGCCCCGCGTCCGCATCCGGATCGAGGTGGGGCGGATGGGCGGAAACCTCAAGCCCATCGAGACCCGCACCCGCCGCTACCGCCGCCGCCTCGGCCAGCGACCGGTCCAGGGCGGAGATGGAACAGAAGCCGATTTTCATGCCCCCCACCTCAACACAGATGAACGCAAATCGCCAGTTGTCGCCGGTCCAGGTACGCGTAACCGGTGCGGAATGCGCTCACGCGTCACGCCCGGCGAGCGCAGGAACGGCGCGTTGGCGCCATGACCGACCTGCCGGCCGGGCGACTACGCGATTTTGGACAAATCGTCGCGTCCAATACCGTGGCGAAACGGTTCGCCCCGCGCCAGGCGCTCGATCTCGTCGATGGCGAGATCGGTCATGCGCTGGGTCTCCGTACCCATGGCCCCCGCGATGTGCGGGGTGACGAACACGTTTGGCAGATCGTATAACGGCGAGTCCTCGGCGAGCACTTCCGGCTCGGTGGTATCGAGGATGGCGTCTATGCGTCCGCGTTCCAATTCCTCGCGCAGCGCAACGTGATCCACCAGCCAACCGCGCGCCGTGTTGATCAGCACCGCCCCGTCGCGCAGGAGCGTCAGGCGGCGCCGATCGATCAGATGGCGCGTCTCCGGTAACGCCGGCGCGTGCAGCGATACGACGTCGGCCGTCCGCAGCAGGTCATCGAGCCCAACCGCCGTAACCCCGAGATCGGCCGCCCGAGCGCCAGTAAGAAAAGGATCGTAGACGTGCACACTGAAGTCGAAGGGACGCAACAGTTCGATGACGCGCCGGCCGATGTGCGACGCACCGACGATACCCACCACCTTGCGGTAGTTGCCCAGACCCGGAAACTCGGCCGGCCACCAGCGAAACCCGCGCACTTCGCGGTAGCGGCGGTGCAACGGCAACACCTTCTTCCCGGCGAACAGGATGGCCGCCAGAGTGAACTCGGCCACCGGGATCGCATTGGCCGCCGCCGCCGAAGTGACCAGCAAGCCGCGCTCCCAGCACGCTTCGGTGACGTGCTGCTTCACGGTACCGGCAGCATGCACGATCGCACGCAACCGCGGGGCACGATCCAGCACCGCCGCATCGATAGGCGGGCATCCCCAACTCGTCAGCAGAACATCGGCCATCGGCAGAAGCCGGTGAGCCCGTTCGTCTTCGAAGGCAACCAACGGCTCGCGGTCGGGCACGGTGCCTGCGGATTCCAACCGCCGCCACTGCACCGGCGTGAACAGATCGGCAGTAAACATTGGCACCATCGCCAGGACAACCGTCGGACGTTCGGGCATGTGTAGAGAGTTCCATCTCTACTCCGGGCCGGTCAACCGGAAACCAATGCCAACGAGCGACGACAAACCCAATACAGGCTGGAGGTGCGCAAATGGAGTTGCGGGCACCAGCCCGCGCCGAGGCTCGGCGTATCGAATCGTGTTGTCAAAACCGTTTGCCAACTGTTGCCACACGCGCGCCCGGTGATATGAACCCGGGCATGGACACGCGCGAACGTATCATCGAACTCGTGAGTCGCCTCCAGGAGGCGAGATCCAACGTGCAGCAACTTGAAGCGCAACTCGATGCTCTGTTGCCCGTCCGCCGACCCGGCAGGCCTCCTCGCGTGCCGGCCGCGGCGGCGGTGCCCGCAGTGGGTCGACTCGCGGGCCGGCGGGCTCGGGCGGGCAGCCTCGCCAGCCGCGTGGTCGAACTGCTCGAGTCGGCCCCGGACGAGACCTTCCGAGTGCCCGAGGTTGCCGCCCGGCTCGGGATTTCGAACATCCGCTCGTTGCGTGCGACGGTGATGCGTCTGGCTTCGAGGCGAAAGATCCGCCGCCAACGCCGCGGCCGCTATCAGGCCGTGCCTGCCGGCGGCCGTCGTCGCGCCGCCCAGCGGCCGTAAGCCGGGCGGGCAGCGCCACCGCGCGCCGGACTGCCTCCCTTACCGGCCGTTACGCCCGTTCGCTTGGACGAAACACGGCGAACGCGGTGGTGTAACCGTGCACGTGAGTGGTTCCCCCGACCGGACCGATCTCGCCGTTGCCGAAGAAACCGGCGAGAGCGAGGTCGCCCACGAAGCGACGGAACAACTCGCTGTCGTGATCCGGGCGGCCGTAGAGCTGTACGCCGCGCCCGAGGCACGAAAACATCAATGCGCCGGCCGGCCGCGTCGCGGGCTTGCGGGCGCTATAGCTGGCCAGCAGCGTCTCGAGGTCGGCTGCCGACGTCGCCCGATCGCGCAGGTGGAACTGGACCACCGAGTTCTCCCGCGCCACCGCGCCGACCGCCACCGCGCCGCGACTGGCATCGGCACCGGTAAGCGTACGAATCAGGAAATCCCCCTGGCGGTACTGCTCCAGGTGATCGGTCATGACCACCCCGAGAAAGAGCGAGTCCCGCGCCAGCTTCTGGTCGGCCGCCGGCAGTTGCTCGTACACCTCGCGGAGGACATCGATGGCCGGCCGGCCGTCGAGCTCGAGCAGGAGGTTATCCTCGCTGCGCGTCACGAACATCGGATGCCCGACCGGTCGGCAACCCTGCGCCACGATCGTATCGACAACCAGGTCGCCGCTGAGTGCGACCCCCACCATACCCGACCGATACGCTCGGCCATCCAGATACAGCACGTGCTGGCCGGCCTCCCGGCCGCCGCTGGCCAGACCGCCCACCTTGCGGCCGAGCGGGTACGCACGGTCGAGACCTCGCAGCGCGGCCCCGGAATCGCACGTGAACGGGTCGGCAATCAAAACGAAGTGCGCCGCCGCATCGGGCGGGACGCCCACGCGTTGCACCCACGCAGCGGGATTCTCCGGGCCGGGCAGATCGGGACCGTCGATGCAAAGCGGCCGCAGCTCGACGCGGGGCAATACCGCGGCGGCGATCGCAAGACCGCTCTCGAGCTCGACCTCGCGCCCCCCGCCGATCACGCCCCCGGCGGCACAGCCGATCGTAACGCGCGCCGACAAGCGCGCCGCGACAAGATCGGCGACGCGGTCCAGCCGGGCACGGTGATGCGTGGTCGGAAAGACGACCGCCAGGTCCGCCCCCGACGTACCCAGTTGCGCGCGCACCGCCGCACAGCACTCGTCGACCGCCGCCGCGACCGATCCTTCCACCGACAGAGCGGACGCCCAACGCATCGGATGTGCCGGCGCGGCGGCAGACCTCCGCGCCACGGCCGCTACGCGCGCACTCACCAACACACCATCGTCAGGTTACCGTCCCGCTGCGCGCACCGATACCCTGGGCGCAGACCCGACGCCTCGGGCCCACCGGTACCGTCCGGCGGCGTCTCGGACGGCAAGAACGGGGGGTTGGGAGTGTTGCGGAAGACCAGATAGGCACCGAGCGCCACGAAGGCCACGTAGGCCGCGATCGACGAAATCACCAGAACGGCGACATCCGCAGCCTCGGCTCGCCGGGGGGTAACCACCCCTGCGCAGAGGAGCGTCACAATCGTCATCACGGCCATCGCACGTCTGATTCTCATCTCGGGTCCTCGCCCTCACAATGCCCGGGTACAGCTCGGGAGGCTAGTACGCGGTCGATGGTGAGTCCAGCCAAAACCCCCGCTCGGCACGGCGCCGACAGGGCGGCTCCACCTGCGGCGCCCCCCCGGACTTGCGGCCGCCGGCGCGTACCGGATGCACCCACGGATCGGGGCAACACATTGCCCCGCCGCTTCTTATCCGTTGGAATTCGCCGCCCGAGGCGATAATCACCCCGTAACAGCCTCGCAACATCTCGCGATCTGGAGTGAAAACATGCACAAGATTCGACTCGCCGCAGTGTGTCCGGTTGCCCTGGCCGTCGTGCTCGCGGGCTGTGGCGACGACGATGGCGTCCCCCCACCCGGCGGGTCGCCCTCGCCACTCGCACCCGCAATCGCGGCGCCGGCCGAGAACGAAACCGTCGGCACCTTCGCGTTCTCGATCCGCATCGTGCTGCCGGAAGGTCGGTTCGACCCCGCCACGCTGGAGGTCCAACTCAACGGTGCGCCTGTCTCGGTGACAGGCGGACCCACCGACTTCACGGCTTCGATCGACGCCGGCCCCCCGCTGCGCGACGACAACGTCCTGCTGGCAAGTGCGCTACTGACCGACGGGAGCGGCTCGCCGGTATCGACCCGAACGTTTCGCTACCTGCCGCCAAAGGCCCGCGCCCGCAGGATCACCGATCCGGCCGACCTCGTCCGCGGTCCGCTGGCGCACGGCACCGCCGGCGACTACCTGCTCGAAAACACTCGCGCTCGCTTCGTTGTCCAGGACGCCCCCAAGCGCGACCTCTACAGTGTCGGCGCCTTCGGCGGCAACCTCATCGACGCCGAGTTGGTCGACCGGCCGGGCACCGACAACTTCCTCGAGATCCAGCCGGCCGTGAACATCGAAACCGTCATCAACGCCCAGACCGTCGAGATCGTCAACGACGGCCAGGACGGCCTCGCGGCGGTGGTTCGAACCTGCGGGCCGGACGACATCCTCGACTTCGTCAACCCGTCTACCGTCATCGAAGACAACGGCATGCCCTTCCCCGCCGCGGCCGACGACCGCGACTACGAAGTCGAGGGCTGCACGGAGTACGCCCTCGAGCCGGGCACGGCGGCGGTTCGTATGACGACCACACTCTTCAACAATGAAGATGAGGACCGCGGTTTTCTGGTCGGCGACTTCCTGAACGCCTCCGGCGAGCTGGAGCAGTGGACGACGTCCGGGGGCGGGATCGGCGAACTGCTGACCAGCCCGCTCGGCCTGATGAGCTACATCGGTTACGGAGAAGCGACCGGGGTCGACTATGCGCTCGTGCCGCTGCCCATCGTCGGGTCGTCCATCCCCCGCTCGACGTTCTTCAGCACCAGCGGCGTGTCCTACGTGATGCAGAGCAACTCGATCGTCACGGTACTGCTCGGCGGTCCGCCGACTTTCGTGGTCCCCGCCGGCGGCAGCCACTCCTACACCCGCTACTTCGGCGTCGGCGACGGCAGCGGCGGCAACGCCGTCGCCCTCGAAGCCGCCGTCAAGGGCACCGTCACCGGAACCATACGCGGCTGTGTAACCGCGGGCGGGGTTCCCGCGGTCGGCGCGCGGGTGGCGGTGCTGCAGCGCGGACTGGCGTCGCAGTTCGTCACCGGCCTGGACGGCTGCTATGGCGGCGCCATCGCACCGGGCAACTACCGCGTCGCCGCCGCGTTGCGCGGTTTCCCTTACGAGGGCGGCGGTTCCGAACCGATCTTGCACGCGGTCGCCGTCGCCGCCGCGGCGGTGACCGTGCAGGACATCGCGTTGCCGGCTACCGGTCGGCTGCGGGTGCGGATTACGGCTCCGACCGGCGCACCGCTGCCGGCGCGCGTCAGTGTGGTCGGTTTCGATCCGAGCCCCGAGGCCACCATTCCGGTCACCGGATTACTGGGCACGGACCTCACCGGGGTGTTCAACGATGCCACCCGCGATGCGGTCCCGTTCGGTTTGGTCTGGCTGACTTACGCCGGCGCCGACGGTCTGGCGGAGTTCGACATCGAACCCGGCACCTACGACGTGGTGGTCTCCCGTGGCAGCGAGTACTCGACTTCGACCACCCGCGTCACCGCGGCGGCCGGTGCGCTGACGACGGTCGACGCTCGGCTGGCCCGGGTGATCGATACCCGCGGCTTCGTATCCTCCGATTTTCACGTTCACGGCATCAATAGCGCCGACTCGCGGGTCAGCCATACCGACCGAGCCATGCAATTCGCGGGCGAAGGGGTCGAAAACATCATCATGACCGACCATCACGCCCACACCGACCTGATGCCTGGGATTGCCGACCTCGGCCTCGAGAGTTTCGTGCGCGCCACCATCGGCGAGGAGATCACCACCTGGGACTACGGGCATTTCAACGCCTATCCGCTGCTCGTCGATCCGACGCGGCCGTCGCGGGGCTCGACCGACTGGGCGGTTGGCGCCCCAGCCGGCAGAGACTTCCCCGCTTACGGCTCCTACAGTCTGCCGCCGGCGGCCATCGCGGCCCTGGCGACGACGGGCCCGACGAGCACGAACGAGACCACGATCCAGATCAATCACATCGACAGCTTCTTCGCGCCGCTGCGCATCGACACCACGCTGGTACCGCCGCGCACCGCCCTCTCCCCGGCGAACCGGCAGCGCATCCGCCTCGATCCCGACGGCGGCGAATTGTTCCACCACTTCCCGGCGCTCGAGCTGTGGAACGGTGCCGGACGAGGAGCGCAGAGGGAGTTCCTGCAAGACCGTATCGGCATCTGGATGAATCACCTCAACCAGGGTCTGCTGACCACGGCGATCGCCGACACCGACACGCACGACTTCCGCAACCTGAGCACCGCCGGCGCCCGCACGTGGACCGCATCGTCGACCGACGATCCGGCGGCGATCGACCCGCGGCAGGTGGCAGGTGCCGTGCGGGCGGGCAAAGCCGTCGGCGGACAGGGCGTCTACGTCCAGACGCGGTTGCGGGCGGCGGACGGTTCCGGCGGCGTAGCGGATTTCGGCATGGATGGGACTACGCTCGTGCGGAGCGCCACCGGAGCGCTCGATCTCGACATCGTCGCGCAGGCTCCCCGGTGGGCACCGTACGACCGCATCGAGGTGTACGCCAACGCCGCCACCGTACCGGCACGGTGGGTGGATGAAGTGCCGGTGCTGTTCGGCGCCGAACCAACTCTGTCACTCGAGGCCGGCTCCGATTTCGCGATCGAGGTCGTCGATGTCGAGCCCGCCGTGCCGGGTGCGGAGCGTTACGAGACTCGGCTGACGCTGCCCTTCACGGGCCTCGACGCGGACACCTGGTTCGTCGTTGTTGTCAGGGGCACCGAAGACGTATCCCCGCCGATGTTCCCGGTAATGGCGCTCGATCTGGAACGCGGGTCGAACGAGACCCTCGATGATCTGATTGACGGAAATCTGGGAGAGCGAGGCGTGCTGGCGTTGGGATTCACCAACGCCCTTTATGCGGACGTCGACGGCGCGCCCGGATTCCACGCCCCCCGGGCCCCGTGAGGCGAACTTTGCGCTGCGCCTTCGCAGGCCTCGCGCTGGCCGCAAGCGCGGCGCTCCCGCTGGCGGCGGCGGCCGTCGAGCCCGCGTACGGGGGTCGGCTGCTCCCGGCGGCGGAGACCGCTGTCGCCACCGTCACCGGGCGCATCGGAGGGGTAACGCGCGTGGACCGGCACGGCTTCGCGGCGACGCTGACGGTCGAGCGGGTGCTTGCCGGAACGGCGAATCCGACCGTGCCTTTGCGTATCGCGTGGGAGGAGCTGTCGCCGGCGCGACCGCCGCGTTTTAGGGATGGCGATCCGGTGCTGCTCGCGCTCGCGCCGCTGCCGAGCGGTTCGTTGTGGCAGCAGCGCTTTCCGGTCGCCCCGGATCGGCCCGTCCTCGTCGTTGCCGCCGCGGGAGACGCTTTCCTGGTCAAGCCGGACAATGCAACCATCGCCGTCCTGTCCGAGTTCCTCGCCATGCAACCCGCCGAACGGAACGGCGCGATAGGGGTCGAGGCCCTCGCGCGGCTCGCCGCCGGAGGCAACACCGCGGTCGCCGCAACGGCGATAACGCGGCTCGACGCCGTGCCGGAGCTCGGCGCGCGCGTTGGCCCGGGTGCCGCCGCTGCTCTGGCACGTGGGCTCGAACGCGACGTTCCGGGCCTGCAACGGGGTATCCTCAAGCTGGCGGCGCAGCACCGAATCGCCGCCTTGCGTCCCGCCGTTCATGGCACCGCCCGTCGCGGTTCGTCGTTGGAGGCGCCGGCGCTGGTCGCGCTGGCCGATCTCGACGGCGGCCTCCCCCGCTCCCGGGTCGAGGCGTTGCTGCGCCGCCGCGAGGCAGACGTGCGCGCCGCCGCCGCGTATGCCGCGCGAGACCCGGCCCTGGAGCCGCGCCTCGTTGGTCTCGTGGAGCACGATCGGGACCCGGCGGTTCGCGCGGCCGCCAGCGCAGCAGTGCTCCGCCTCGGTGGGATCGCTGCGCTCGGCAAGGTCGCCCCTGCCCTGGCCGACCGGCGGCCGGCGGTGCGAACCGCCGCCGCGTTGGCCGCGGCCGGGCTCGGCCCGACAGCTATCGCACCGCTGCTCGACCTTGCCCAGCGGCAACCGCGCACCGCCGCGGCCGTTGTAGCCGCTCTTGAAGCGATCGGGCCCGAGGCTGTCCCGGCCCTGCACACGCTCGCGGCCACCCACCCCGACGCCGGGGTCCGCCACCTCGCCAACCTCGCCCTCGGCCGCGCCGGCACCGCACATTGATCCAGTTATCCCCGGAACGGTTAGCCGGGACGAGACGCGCACCCTTCCCCGCGACCCGGGGATTTGCGCCCCGTTGGTCAAAGACACCGGGGCGCCGCGATCGAACGCCGCGGCCTACGCGGCCGGCGTCCGCGCACTGGAGCGACGCGACGCCATCAGCCCCCGCAACTCGAACTGCGCCTGAAACATCGCGCCGACGTCGACCGGCGCGTCGAACGGCTCGCCCCGCAACTCCCGGTACGCCCGGGCCACGTTGAAGACCAGCCGCTCCGGCTCGGTCCAGCCGGCGTACGGCCCGAGGTCGATGCGCCGCGCGGCATCCGCAACGGGAACCCCCGCCTCGAAGAAGCGCTGCGACTCCGACATCACGTATTCCAGGTACGCCTTCATCTCCCGCGCCCCTTCGACCCCGCAGACCGGCCCGTGACCCGGGACAATAACCTGCGGTTGCAGCGCGACGATGCGATCGAGGGCCTCGCACCAGCGGGCGGAGGTCCCTTCCCAGCCGATCGGCGTGCACAATCGAAACAACACGTCGCCGGCAAAGACGATGCCCTGTTCGGGAAGGTGAACGATCACGTCGCCGGCGGTGTGCGCGGGACCCACGTGCAGCACGTCGACAGCTATGCCGCCTAGATCGAGCAGCAGGCGGTCATCGATGAGCCTCGTCGGCGGCGTCACGACGATACCCGTGAAGTCCCAATCGACGAGCGCCCGCGCCAGGTCAGCCGTGGCCGGGTCGCTGCTATCGGTGGCCAGGCGCACACTCTGCATCAGCGCCGGGCTTTCCAGCGCCAGGTACTCGTTGCAGAGCCGGTGCGCGATGATTTCCGCATTGGGGAAGAGCTGGTTTCCCCAGCAGTGATCCCCGTTGCGATGCGTGTTGACGACGCGCTTTGCGGGTCCATGCCAGACCCGCGCGTATTCGTCGATCATCCGGCGCGTGTGCGGCAGGTCCCAGAACGTATCCACAACGAGACCGCCGCCCGTGTTGACGAATCCGGAGTTGCTCGTTCCGAGCCCGCGCTCCTCCTGCAAACATGCGTAAACGTCCGTCGCGAGCTCTCGCAACTCCATGATGGCGCAAGTTCCCCTTCCGTTAAGGCCCTTCGGGGAGCCTCTACTTCTTGCCGATCAACTCCTCGTACATCCCGATCTCGGGGTGCCCTTCCAGCAGTCCCTGAGCCGCGCCGAGGAACTTCATCATCTGCTCGCTGCCGCCATGGGTGGCGGCCGCCGCCTGATCGACGTACACCTCGTAGAACAGGTACTCTCTCGAATCGGCCGTCGACTTGTGCAGGATGTACGTGCGCGTCCCGGGCTCACTGGTTTTCACGTATTCCACCATCTCCGAAGCCGCAGCTTCGAACGCGTTCTCTTGGCCGGCCCGTACCTTTAGCTTCGCAATGATCGTCATGCCCCGGTCCTCCATCTCGCTACGCGGAAGGTTCCCGACCCCCCGGGACGCCCCTCGGTTCACCCATGCGTAGCCGTTTCTTTCACGAAATCCCACCCTCGACCGTCAGCCACGATCCGGCGCTAACGGATGCTCGGCAGCCTGGGGCAAGGGGCAGCGAAAACCGCGTGGGTGGCCGTCCTGCAAAGCCTCGGCGGGACCTTCGTCATTCCCGCGAAAGAGTCTGTCGACAAACGGCCAAACCCGGCTTCGACAAGCTCAGCCTGAGCGGTGGTTGAATTGATTTCATTGGGTTTTTCCCGCTCACTCTGAACTACTATCGCCGCAAGTCTGCGCGCGGCGCGAGGAAATCTTCAGGCCATGGAGCGGCAGTGCCTTCCCGTTCGTCCCGAGTAGCGCCTTCTTCTGGCGCGTATCGAGGGACAGGCTCGGCAGGGGCGCGCCCCTCGATACGGAGCCCAGGGGAAGGGCTCCTACTCGGGGCGAACGGGCTGGTTGTTTGCTTTGGGTTGCGGGCGGTAGCCCGTGCTGAACTACTATCGCCGAGTTTCTGCGCGGGGGCGCGGACTTTTCAGGTCATCGAGCGGCAGTGGCCCACCGATCGTCCCGAGTAGCCGTCGTCTTCTCAGACGGCGTATCGTCCCGAGTAGCCGTCGTCTTCTCAGGCGGCGTATCGAGGGACGCGGGTAACCACGACAGCGGCCCCTCGATACGCGCCCTGAGAAAACGGGCGCTACTCGGGGCGAACGGGTTCCGGTCGCCAGGTTGGGTTGCGGGCGGCAGCTAGGCTCGTCGAAGGGTGAACGGGAGTTTATCGACAGACTCGAAAGCGGGAATCCAGGTGGGCTGTGGTTTCTTGGACCCCCGCTCCCGGCTTTCGCCGGGACAAGCTTCGCGGGGGTGGCGGCTTACGGGCATGCAGACATCTGTTAGCGCCGGATTAGGGGTCAGCGTCGATCCGAGGCCAGGCTCCGACTCATTGTCCTTCGATAGCCGTGAACAACGCCTCAAGGAAGGCGCGACGCTCGGCAGGGGCTACCGGTCCGTAGCCAAGGCGCTGCCGCAATGCCTCGACCGAGGTTTCGAGCAGTGCCGCGGCGCGCTCCGGGGGGACAGTTTCGAGGCGCCGAAGGGTCTGCCGGATCAACGCCCTCTCCGCGGTGCCCAGTGCGGCCACGTGCGCGTGGTCCAGACGGAAGACGGTCGTGGACGCCGCTACCATCTCGATCTCCGGCGCCGGCGGCGGCCGGTCCAGCCGTACGACCACGGTTCCCGCCGCCTGGTCCCCGAGCCGCTTGCCTTGCGAGGACAGCACGATCGCCACGAGGCCGACGACGTAGGTGCCGGGGAGCAAGTCGACGGCGCGCAGGAGGTTGCGGACGAGCGTCGCTTCCGGGGTCAGAGGCAGGCCGCCGTCGCGCATCACGCGGAGGCCCACTGCGAGCTTGCCGAGAGAGCGCCCGCCGGTAATCAGCTCCGAGGCAATAAAGTAACCGGCCTCGATCGTGAACTGCAGCAGCAAGGCCACGCCGAGAATGCCGAGCACCAGGCCGGCCTCGGGGACTTGTCCGACCCCACCACCGCCGAGTTCCTCGACCAGTTCGCGAGCCGGCCCTAAGAGCCGTTCGGCCAGGGGTGTCAGCAACAGCAACCCGATTACCGCGGCCAGCTCGATCGCCAGGATGGCAAGGCAATCTATACCGTAGGCGATCATGCGCAGCGTGGGTCCGGCCACCGGAACGTCGAGCGCCACCTGCTCCGGGGCCACCACGATCTGGCGACCCGCTGCGAAAGCCGCACCGAGACTTGGCGAGTCGACCTTCACGGCGCATACTCCTCGAGAGAGCCGCCGCGACGATGCCGGGGCAAGAGGACACAAACAATGGCGCCACCAGGCGTTTCGCGTTCCTGCTCGATCGGGCCGAAGCGACGCACGGCGCCGCACTCGGGTTCGACGAGCTGCGCGAGCTGGCTCGGCTCTACCGACAGCACACGGCGCGGCTCGCCCGGGTGCGCGAGCGTGCCGACGACCCGGCGGCGATTCACTACCTCAACGCCCTCTGTCTGCGCGGCTACGGCTTGCTGTACGCGTCGCGGCGGCCGCCGCGGCGTGCCAGCGCGACGCTGGCCGGGCGGCTCGCCGCTACATTGTCGACCGCCTGGCCGGCTTTCGCCCTCGCCTGGGCGCTGCTCCTGAGCGGCATGGTGGTCGGCGCCGCCCTCGCCGGTCGCAGTCCCGAGGGCCTCTACGCCCTCGTCCCCGCCGAGCTCGGCTACGCTCCCGAATATCTCGACCGGCTGACGACGTCGCCGGCGGCCCGCAACGAACTTCTCTCCGGCGGCGGCCTCGGTACCGGTCATCGGTTCTTCTTCGGGTCGTATCTGTTTGTGCACAACACCCGTGTCGGGCTGCTGGCTTTTGCCACCGGGGTGCTCGCCGGCATCCCAACGATCCTCCTGCAACTCTACAATGGCATCCTGCTCGGCGCCTTCGCCACCATCTTCTTGCAGGACGCGTCGCTCCGCTTCGCGGCGTGGATCCTGCCCCACGCCATCCCGGAGCTGACCGCGATCACGCTTTGCGCCACCGGCGGTCTGCTTCTCGGTCGCGCCATTGCTCTTCCCGGCCGGCAGCACCGAAGCGTGGCGCTGCAGAACGCCGCCAACGCCGCGCTGTTGCTGGTCGGCGCCGCCCTGCCGTTATTCGTGCTCGCCGCCATCGTCGAAAGCGGCGTCCGCGAATCGACCCTCGGGGTCGCCGCTCGCCTCGTCGTCGCCGGGTTCCTCACTGCCGCCGTCACGGTTGGCGGCCTGTGGCTGCGCCGACTGGCCCACAGCCCGCACCGCCACCCGAGCTGGGTGCGGCACCTCGACAGTGCGGCATCCGGTTCGCGGTGAGAAGGTGCGATCGCACCACGCACCGCCAGCACCACCGGGTGCTCGGCAATACGCCGCACGCTCGATTCGTAGTGGGGAGCGAGTATCTCTTCCATGCGCACCTTGCCGTGACTGAGCAACCGGTAGGCGGCATTCGCGCCCGCCCGTCCGCACGCCAGAGGGATGTTGGCCTGGGGACGTGCATAGAAGGATCGTCCCGCCTCGATCGAGCGGCGGCTCAGACGCCGGTCGCCCAGCTGCGCCACCAAGCTCCTGCTCGGCCCAATCCTTCGGCGCACTCGCCAGGCGCGAGCGACTCAATCCGGGCGATCGCCTGACGTAATCGTCGATCCGATCGATGATCTCGGCCGCCAACTCGCGCCCCGCACCACAGCCACCTCGCCCACGCAGCCGACTCTGCCACATTGCCGCTCCCGTGTTCAGCGCCATGAGATGTGGGACATGAGAAGCCCGGCGGGAGAGGGACCTGACTCCGCGGCGGGGTGCGGTGGCCGGGCTGTGGCGGCGGCGTGGCCGGCGGACACGCGCGCGCGTTCCACCACCGCGGCGTGCGGTTTCCGCGTGGGGCAGTGCCGCTCGATGACCTGAAGAGCGCGGAAATCGCCCTGGGATGCGGCGCGCCGCGTCTCTGCCGGCCCTTGGATTACCCCCGGCGCGGGAATCGTAATTCGGCGCGGACGGTTGCCCGTTCCCGTCCGCGTCCGGCAAGACTACTCTCGGGTAATGATCGGCGCCGCACCGGTAGAGCCGTTACCCACTGGACTTGCGGCCGCCATCGCAGGAGAAATGCGCGGATGACGCGCGTCTCGGGAACCCTCTTCGTGCCGTTCTTCCTCGGCTGTCTCGCTGCCGCCACGACAGCGACCGGGGCACCGCTGGCCGCGCGCATCGATGCCGGTAACGCCGCCGCCACCCGGCTCGGCGGCACCGACGCCACCGGCGGCCTCGACGACTGGGCCCTCGGCGACGGTACGATATGCGCCGTCGTCTCCGACCCGAGTCACGAAAACGACCTGTCGCCGACGGGCGGAACGCTGGTCGATCTCGGTCGCTGTGGCCGCAACGACGATCAGTTCGTCCTCTTCGACCAACTGGCGAACCTGTCGCTCTCCAGAGCCATTCCCGTCCAGACGATCGTCGCGGAGAATCACACCGACAGAGCCCGCCTGATCGCCCGCGGCGCCCGCGCGGGAATCTCCATCGAAACAACGTACACGTTGCGATCCGAGTTGCCCGGCCGTCTATTTGTCGGCTCTCGCGTTACGCGCACACCGGGCGGCGAGGCGTTCTTCGCTCTCGGCATGGCCTTCGGCAACGTGCAAACCCTGCGGCCGTTCGTCACCTCGATACGGTCGCCCGGCCGCTCCCGCGGCTTCGTGGGCCCGGCCTTCATGGGCCGCGGCGCCGGCGCCGCCGCGGCGGCCGCCGTTCCGGCCGACGCCGTGGCGCTGGTCGGCGAGAATCTCCTCGAACCGGCCGTCAGCTACGGCGTCCTGGTGCGCACGGCTCGTCTCGAGCGGGCTTCCGGCGGCGACCCGGTACCGCTGCCAACCTTCATCATCGCCGACGACATCGCCACCATCGTCGCCGTCTTCGTCAGGCCGTTCTGGCTGGGCGGCGTATCGTCTCTCGGCTGGCTGGAGCTGGCGCAGACGCGGCTGATGGACCTCGCCCCGGGAGACGCATTGAACATCGAAGCGGAGATCGTCGTCGGCGAGCGCGCCGATGTGGCTTCCGCCCTCGACCAGTTCGCCGAGGACTTGCCGGTCCTGCGCGCCCGGGTGGACGACCCCGCCGCACTGGTCCACGTCGTGCGGCCGCCCACCGGCGAACCGGTAAGCGTCATCCGGCCCCGGCCGGACGGCACCCTGGCAGCGCGCGTGCCGGCCGGCGAGTACACGCTGCGGGTGGTGGCGGCCGATGGGCGCGAGACATCGCATGCCGTCCGGGTCACCGCCGCCGGGGCCGATGCGGGTCTGCTGGCCACCGGCGCGGTGGCGCGCGTGCGCCTGCCGCGGCAGGGGCCCATGCGACTCGTCTTCGTGGGCGTCGACGGCACTCCCGACCCGCGCTTCGGCGACGACCGGCTGGGTTTCGCGGTGCTCGGAAAGGACAAACTCAAACGGACCGCCGGAGTGCGAGATCTGCCGCTCTCCGGAACGCCCGCCGATCCGCCCACCGCGGTCGTCCCGCCGGGGCGTTACCGCGTCTACGCCACGCGCGGACCGGAATACGACGTCACGCAGACCGAGGTGACCGCCGTCACCGGCGAGACGGTGGATCTACACATCGAACCGCCCCCGCGCGTTCTCGCTACGGCGCGCCAGGTCGCGGCCGACTTTCACGTCCACGCGTCGCGCAGTCTCGACTCGGCGTTGCCGAACGCCTTGCGGGTCGCTTCATACGTGGCCGACGGCGGCGAGGTTCTGGTGTCGAGCGATCACGACGCGATCACCGACTACGGCCCGACGATCGCCGGCATGGGGCTCGATGGACAGGTGGCGAGCATCGTCGGCATCGAGGTTACCAGCGAAGTCCGCACGCCCAAGGCACCGTACACCATCGGCCATGCCAACGCCTTTCCGATGGTGGCCGATCCGCTCGCCTATCGAGACGGCGCACCGGCCAACGAGGGACGGCGCTGGCGCGACGTATTGGCGGACCTGCGTGCCCGGCCGGGCGAGCGCGTGGTCCAACTCAACCACGCCGACTATCCCGGCGTCGGCGCGCATCCCCGCGGCTTCTTCACCCACCTCGGCAGCGCCGGCACACCGTTCGATCCGACCGTGCCCCTGACGGCGGAGGCGAATCGCGTGCTGATCGAGCCCGATCCGGCGACCGGGATTCGCGACATCGACTTCGACGCCATCGAAGTGCTGAACGGCGAGGTTCTCGGCGGCTACCCGGCGCTGCGCGAGGACTGGTTTGCGCTGTTGCGGCAGGGGCATATTCTGACCGCCACGGCGAACAGCGACTCGCACGGTCTGGGCAGCATTGTGGCCACCCCGCGCAACTACGTCGCGGTCGCCGACGATCGGATCGCCCCGTTCGACGCCCCCGGATTCGTGAGCGCAGTCCGCACCGGACGCACGTATGGCACCACCGGCCCGCTGGTAGATGTTCGGCTCGGCGATGCCGGACCGGGAGATCGGCACACCGGGCACGACGGCACACTGCAGGTGCGCGTGCTGGCGGCGCCGTGGGTTCCCGTGCGCGAGTTGAGAGTCTTCGTCGACGGCCACGTCGTCGAACGCCGGTCGATCGCGGCGCCCGCCGCCCTGAGCATCCCGCTCCGGTTTGCCGCCGACGCTTTCGTCACCATCGAAGTCGAAGGCAACCCGGGCCCGACCTACGAGGCCGTACTCCCGGGGTTCACCCCGTTCGCGTTCACCAATCCGATCTTCGTCGACGCCGACGGCGACGGCACGTGGACACCGCCGGGCATGCACGACGATGGAACAGGCCCACAGTCTAACTCCCCGCGCTGAAAGGACCGCTACCAGATGGCACACCAACCGAACTTCGAAAACCTCCGCCGTACGATTCTCCGTCAGGGTCCGCCCGGTCCCGTACCGTTCTTCGAGATCTTCGCCGACCCCGGCATGGTGGAGGCCGTCCTGGAACAACCGTTCCCGGTCAATCTGCACCGCTATCTGGAGAAGCCGCTCGTCAATCTCGGCGCGGACGAAATCGAAGGGCTCATGCGCTCGCTCGATATGTACGTGCGTTTCTGCCGCGAAATGGGGTACGACTACGTCTTCACGTTGACCGGCTTCAATCTGCCACGCCAGCTACGCGAGGCCGACGACACCGCCGGCGCGCAGAACTGGCCCGGGGGCCAGCGCTACTGGCAGGACGAGGTCACCGGGCCGATCCAGACGTGGGCCGACTTCGAGTCGTACCCGTGGCCGCAGGCCGACGACATCCGCCACGCCGGCCTCGCCTACGTCGGTTCGGTCGTTCCCGACGGCATGAAGGTAGCCTCGCTCATGTACGGCGGCATCTTCCAGCATTGCGTCGGCCTGATGGGCTTCGAGTCTTTCGCCGTGGCGTTGCACGAGCAGCCGGATCTCGTCACCGCGATCTGCCAGCGGGTCGGCGATCTCGCGACCGCCGCCGCGGAGAAGGCGGTCGGCATCGACAACGTCGAGCTGGTCGTGCTCTCCGACGATCTCGGCTTTTTCAGCGGGACGCTGGTGGCGCCGGCGGTGATCCGCCGTCATATCGTGCCGCACTACAAGAAACTCGCCGATAAGGTACACGCCGCCGGCAAACTGCTCGTCCTGCACTCCTGCGGCAACATGTACGCGCTGATTGACGATCTACTCGACGAGGTGCGCATCGACGGCAAGCATTCGTTCGAGGACAAGATCCTCCCGGTCGAGGAAGCGTATCGGCGCTGGGGCGACCGCATGGCGATCATGGGTGGGGTCGACATGGACATCCTCGGCCGCGGCAGCCAAGCCGACGTGCGCCGGCGCACCCGCGAGATTCTCGAGGTCTGCGCCGCCCACGGGACCGGCTACGGCCTCGGCTCCGGCAACACGGCCGCGAACTACGTGCCGCGCGGCAACTACCTCGCCATGCTCGACGAAGGGCGGCGGTGGAATCGGGAGTGTTTTGGGGCAGAGTGAATTGGGGACGTGGGGGCCTGGGGGTGGTTTGTTACGAGAGCGGTCGGGGACGCTTGCGTTAAGGAGGAGAAGCTCATGAGTCGGATCACAGCCACCTCGGCACCGCCTGCCGGCGAGCCACGCCTTTCGCTCGACGAGTACTGGATGCCGTTCACCCCGAACCGCGACTTCAAGAGCGACCCGCGGATGGTCGCACGGGCCGACGGCATGTGGCTGTGGAACGACCGCGGCGATCGTATCCTCGACGCGTCTGCGGGCCTGTTCTGCGTCAATGCCGGGCATTGCCGCCGGGAGATCGCCGAGGCGGTGGGCCGCCAGCTTGCCGAGCTCGATTACATCGCCCCGTTCCTGCGCGGTCATCGCAAGCAGTTCGAGCTGGCAGCCCGCCTTGCCGAGCTGACTCCAGCCGACCTGAACCACATCTTCTTCGTCAACTCCGGCTCGGAATCCGTGGACTCGGCGATGAAGGTGGCGCTCGCCTACCACCATGCGCGCGGCGAAAACGGCCGCACGATGTTCGTGTCGCGCGAACGCGCGTACCACGGGGTCAACTTCGGCGGCGTGTCGCTCTCGGGCATGGTCAACAATCGGCGCAAGTTCGGTCCGTCGCTGCCCGGCGTTACCCACATGCGGCACACGCATCTCGAGGCCAACCGTTTCGTTCCCGGACAGGGGGCGCACGGCGCCGAGCTGGCGGACGATTTGCTCCGCTGCGTGCAGCTTTACGGGGCCGAGAACATCGCGGCGTGCTTCGTCGAACCGATCGCCGGTTCGACGGGCGTACTGGTCCCTCCGGTGGGATACCTGGAACGTCTGCGCGCCATTTGCGACACCCATGGCATCGTCCTCGTCTTCGACGAGGTCATCTGCGGCTTCGGGCGCACGGGCGCGGCCTTTGCCGCGCAGAGTTTCGGCGTCACTCCCGACGTCATGACGATGGCCAAGGCGATCACCAACGGCGCCCAGCCGATGGGCGCGGTTGCCGTGAGTCGGCGCATTCACGACACCATCATGGATGCCGCCGCGGAGGGCGCCATCGAGTTCTTTCACGGCTACACTTACTCGGGCCACCCGGCGCCCTGCGCGGCCGGCCTGGCCACGCTCGACATCTATCGGCGCGAGGGCCTTTTCGAGCGCGCCCGCGAGCTGTCGCCTTACTTTCTCTCGGCGATGTTCTCGCTGCGCGATCTGCCCGTCGTCGCGGACATCCGCGGCTACGGCCTCATGGCGGGCATCGAGGTACACGCCGCCGGCGCCCCGGGCGCCCGCGGCCATGTATGGCAGAAGCAGCTTTTCGATCGCGGCGTCCACGTCAAGACCACGGGCGACGCCGCCATCATCGCCCCCCCGTTGATCGCCGAGCGCGAACACATCGACCGCATCGCCGACGGGTTGCGCGAGACTCTGGCGGCACTCGAGTAAGCGGCAAGCCCCGCGCCTCGCATGACACGCATCGCCCGCATCGTCGTCGTTCTCGGGTTGGTGGCCGCCGCCGGCTGCCATCGCAAAGAAGCGCCGCGTGTGCCCGATGCGGCGGGGCACAACACGACCGAAGCCGCGGCGGCGTCGGCGACGACGGCGGCAGCCAACCGGGAAGTGGCGGCTGCCCTGCCGCTCGCCGACCGGACCGACTTCGAAGATGCGGGCCGCGGACTGGTAGCGCGCGACCCCGACGCGGTGGTTCGCAATGCCGGCGGGCAGCCGATCTGGAATACCGCCGACTACGCGTTCGAAAGCGGCCCCGCGCCGCCGAGTGTCAACCCCAGCCTGTGGCGGCAGGCGCAACTGAACAACCTGCACGGACTGTTTCGCGTCACCGAGGGCGTCTATCAGGTGCGCGGCTACGACCTCGCCAACCTGTCGATCGTCGAGGGCCGGTCGGGTTGGATCGTCGTCGATCCGTTGACCGCACCGGAAACCGCCGCCGCCGCCATGGCTCTGGCGCGCCGCCACCTCGGCGACAAGCCCGTGGTCGCCATCGTCTTCACGCACAGCCACGTCGACCACTTCGGAGGCATCCGCGGAGTCGTCCCGGCCGGGACGGAACCGCCGCCGATCGTTGCCCCGCGCGGCTTCCTCGAAGAGGCCACCAGCGAGAACCTGCTGGCAGGGCTCGCCATGGGCCGGCGCGCCACGTACATGTACGGCACGCACCTGCCGCGCAGCCCGCTGGGACACGTCGACTCGGGCCTCGGCAAAGAGCCGGCGCGCAGCAAGATCGACATCCTGGCGCCGACCGTCGTCGTCGATCGCACGCCGCAGGAACTCACCATCGACGGGGTGCGTTTCGTCTTCCAGTACGCGCCCGATTCGGAAGCGCCGGCGGAGTTGACCTTCTACCTCCCGGACCGCAGAGCCTTTTGCGGTGCCGAGGTGGTCTGCCACACCATGCACAACCTCTACACTTTGCGCGGCGCCAAGGTGCGTGACGCCCGCAAGTGGAGCGGCTACATCGATCAGGCCATCGACTTGTTCGGCGATGCCGAGGTGGTTTTCGCCAGCCATCACTGGCCGGTGTGGGGCAACGAACGCGTCGTCGACTACCTGAAGAAGCAACGCGACACGTACCGCTATATCCACGACCAGACGCTGCGCCTGGCCAACTCCGGCATGACTCCGCAGGAGATCGCCGAACAGCTCGACCTTCCCGACTCGTTGCGCACCTCGTTCGCCAACCGGCCTTACTACGGCACCGTCCGGCACAACGCGAAAGCTGTCTACCAGGCGTACTTCGGCTGGTACGACGGCAATCCGGCCAATCTCGATCCGTTGCCGCCGGAACAGGCGGCGGCGAAGTACGTCGACGCGATGGGCGGCGGCGCCGCCGTGCTGGCGCTCGGCCGCAACGCCATCGAACGCGGCGACTATCGCTGGGCGGCCATGGTGCTCAACCATCTCGTGTTTGCCGCGCCGGACAACCAGGCGGCCAGAGATCTTCTGGCACGCGCCTACGATCAACTCGGGTACCGCGCAGAGTCGGGTCCGTGGCGCGACAGCTATCTGACCGGCGCGGCGGAATTACGGGGCGGCGTACTCGGCTCGGCAACCAACCTCGCCGCCGCTGCCGGCATGCTCCGTCACCTTCCGGCGGAACAGTTCCTCGCGTTGCTGGCCGTGAGCCTCAACGGACCCAGAGCCGACGGCAAGCGCCTGCGTCTCAATTTCGTGTTCACCGATCTGGGTGAATCGTACGTTGTCGAGGTCGAGAACGCCGTACTGCACGCCCATCGCCGCGAGCCCGCGCCGGAGGCGCCGGTGACCGTGCGGCTGACCCGCGACTTCCTCGTGCGCCTCCTGACCGGCGAGGCCGGACTGCGCGAGATGATCTTCTCCGAGGAGATCGATGTCGACGGCAGCCGCATGGAACTGCTGTCGTTCTTCCTCCTCCTCGACCGTCCGAACCCGGCGTTCACGATCGTGACGCCGTGACGCAGGCGGGCAGGCACGAGGCCTGCCCATGCCGTTCGGCGGGCAGGCACGAGGCCTGCCCATGCCGCATACCGTTGGGTTGATCGCCGGGGCCGCTGTCGGCTATCGACGGCGGCCATGAAACACTGGATGCGTCGTGGGTGGCCGTTTGCGGTCATGGGGTTGGTTGTGGCGATCGTGGCCGTGGGGCTGCTGCGCGGTGCGCCCGAACCCGGCGCCGTCGAGAGTCCGGCGACGGCGCCGCCGGCCCGGCACCCCCCATCCGCCGCTCCGCGGCCGGCGGACAGCGCGCCGCCGCCGCGCGCCGCCCCTGCGCCGACGGCCGGCCAAGCGGCGCCCGACGCGCCGGCACCCGAAGCCGCCGAGGAAATCGCCGAGCCCGAGATAGACCCGAACGCCGAGCAGGATGCGATCGCCGCCGCCTGGGCCACGGTGGATATGGAAGCGGTTCGCGCGGCAATGCCCGACAATCTCTATTTCAAGTTGGCGGCTCCGACGAAGGACGAGGCCGTGATCGAAGAACGGGCGGCGGAACGCCGGCGCTGGAACGAGGAGTACGGCAAGGTTCTTTCGGGTACGGCGACCGAAGAGGAGATCGGCGCCTTTTTCGATCGCCGCGCCCGCGTGTCGACCGACTACGTCGAGTTCACCACCCACCTCCTCGACCATTACCGCGACACTCTGCACGAACGCGACGTTGCCCTGCTCGAACTGGCGCGGCGGATGCACGCCACGCGCCTGCAGGAGATACCCCATCAGGTCGAAGAGGCACTGGTACGCAAGCGGCAACAGGACGAGGCCCGCGCCGCCTGGCTCGCCGAGGAGGCCGAGTTCCGCGGTGGAGCCGATCCCGCGCCCTGATCCGTCGACGCCAAATCGTGCTTGACAACCCGGCATCGAATGAAAGAAAAGGCGGACATGGTCGATCAGTGATCGTGGTGTTCCACTCAAGCCGGTTCCGCGTCAGGCGGACCATCAGGGAGGGAGTTGCATGACAGTCAGGGGACGACTCGGCTGGTTGTATTTTGCGGCGCTGCTTACGGCACTTCCGATGCGTTCGGCGCAGGCCATCGGCATCGAGGACGTGGTGGACGGCGGCAACAATTACGCGTGGCAGCTCGTCGAGCTGCCGGGCGCGGTCTGCAGCAACGGTTCGCAGTACCGTTTCTGGTATTACGACTCGCCGACTTCGAACAGCATGGCGATCTCATTCGAGGGCGGCGGCGCTTGCTGGGACTATGCGACTTGCAGCGGCCAGGCGGGCATCCTCGGGGCGTCGAACCCCAACGGCATACCGGCCGACTACATCACGCAGTTCAAGGCCAAGTACGTTTCGCCGATCATCAACGGCGCCGACCCCGGCATTCCGCCGTTCCGATCGAAGACCAACATCGCCACCAACGGCTTCGACATGGTCTACGTCCCGTACTGCACGGGCGACGTCCACGTCGGCAACCGGGTCGTCACTTACACGGACCCGAACAACCAGCAACCGCCGATCACGTTCCGTCACAACGGGTACAACAACACCCTGGCGATTCTGAACTATCTGCACACCCGCTTCCCGAGCATCAACAAGCTCGTGATCACCGGCTTCAGCGCCGGCGGTGTCGCCAGCAGCGCCGTGTTCTACCAGGCCCGGCGCACGCTGGTGCCGACGAAAGCCTACATGCTGAACGACTCGGGGCCCATCTTCCCGGCCCCGAACGCGACCTACAATTCGCGGCCGTTGCACGACCTGATCAAAGTGCAGTGGGATCTGACGTCGCTCTACAGCCAGCTCCCGGCTTCGTTCAATCCGAACGATTTCGGCAGCATCAACGCCATGCTGGCGACGGAGTTCCCCGGGGATCGGCTCGCCTACACGGGCTACTCGAGCGACTATAACTTCTCCCGGTTCTCCTACGAGCGCTTCTACCCCGGCATCACGCAGGCCGGCATCCTGCAGAAGTGGCGTCAGGACCAGACCAACCTGATCAACCAGATCAAGAACTACTCCAACTACAGTTACCATGTGCCGTGGCACCGGCCGATCAACGACAGTCACTGCGTGTCGATCATCACCTTCATCGGCAGTCACGCCTGCCCGACCGTCCGCAAGAAGAAATGGTACGAGGCGCTCGAGTGGCCATGGACGCAGTCGTGGAAGTGCCCGAGCGGGTTCATGCCGTTCGAGACCTTCCTGACCCGCTTCATCACGAACAACTACCAGACCCGGATCGTCGAGCCGGAGAACTACTACAACAACGAAGACCCGGGCATGCAGATCGTCGCACCGCTGATCAACGACGCCGTCTCCGGCGCGTGATCGGCGGCGATCGAAAGAGGTTTCACGGCAACGAACACGGAACACGAAGCGCGGACCCGGAATGCGCCGGGTCCGTGCTTCTTTTTTCGTCGACCGCGGTTCGTCGCGAGTCGTTCGTAGTGTGCCCTTCGCGGCGGACGTTTGCCGGAATGGTTGACAGGCTCATCGGACTCCGGGCGTGCGGGACGGCGGCGCCCCGCACGCGCCGGTCGCGGCGCGCGGTCTGCCGGCGGAAAGTGCTTGCCGTTCTCGTCCTGGTCGCGGCAAGTGCGGCGCCGCTATCGGCGGCGGCAACGCCGGCGATGTCCCCTGCCGCGGCGGCGCGAACACCGCTTCCCGCGGTGCGCAATCGGGTCATGGGTAGCGGCGAGGCACCCAGGCCCGAGCCGTTCACGATCGAACAGCGACTGCTCGAGGCGGTGCGCCGCAACGACCGGCCCACCATCGAGCGCGCCCTCCAACGCGGGGCGTCGATTCACTCCAGGGACGACATCGGCCGCTCGACGGTGTTCCTCGCCGTCTTCGACGCGCACGATCTGGACCTCGTACGCTGGCTGCACGGTAAAGGGGCGCGACTCGACGAACCCGACACGGGCGGGCGTACGGCGCTGAGCTTCGCCGCCGCCAACGGCCGTGTCGACATCGTCGAGTATCTGGTCGCCAACGGAGCGGTGGTCGATCGGCGCGACAAGCAGGGCCGCACGGCGCTTTTTCACGCCGTGCTCAACGATCGACGTGACGCGGTGGATTTCCTGCTGAATCGCGGCGCCGACGTGAACGTGCACGACCAGTTCGGCGACACGCCGCTGATGGTCGCCTGCGCGAAAGGCTTCGGCGACATGGCGACGTTGCTCCTGGCGCGCGGCGCCGACCCGAGTTTACGCGATCAGGAAGGTCGCACGGCCGCCGAGCGCGGAGCCGGTCGCACCGAGGCGTGCAAACCGCCAACGCCGCCACGGTAACGGGCGACGCCGGCTCGATTCCCCGCGCCCCCGTCAAACCCCACACTTGTTACGCACCACCCGCAGCGCCGTCTCGAAGCCGTCGAACAGCGGCCAGGCGCCGCGCCGCCACCGCACGGCACGCCGTTCCACCGCAACCCCGAGCGCCGCAAAGGTACCGACCAGCCGCCGCGGCGCACACACGACGCACGCCGTATGCGCCTGCTCGGCCGCTCGCAACAGCCGCGGCCACGACTGTCCACGTACCGCCCGCGGCAGCACGTCACCCACATCGAGCGCCACGACGGCCAGTCCACCGGTGCGCAGGAGCAATTCCGTACACCGCAGTCCGTCGATCGCCGACAACGGCCGCACCCACAACAGCCGCCGCAGATCCGCCCCGGCCCGCAGTACCGACTCCGGATGCAACGCATCGGCACAGTCGATATACGCCACCACCTCGCCCCGTCGCGTCGCCGCCGCCAACACCGCCAACAACACCGCCGTCCGGCCCGCCGACCGTGGCCCTACCACCTCGCTGATCCGCCCTCGCGGCAGCCCCCCCGCCAGCATCGCATCGATCGCCGGTACACCGCTCGATACGCGCGCCACCGGCTCCGACGCCGTCACTCCCAGACGTACACCCGGCGGCAACGAGAGCCGCGCAAGACGCGTCGCCACCGCTGCCTGCCGCGCTGTAGCCGCACCGGTCACGAACGGATTTTCGCCAAACCTTCGCCTGCGGTCAATGGGGGAAGACCGAGACGAGACTGTCGATGAACTCCCGTTCACCCTTCGATACGCTCACCCTGAACTACTATCGCCGAAAGTCTGCGCACGGCGCGAAGAAATCTTCAGGCCATGGAGCGGCAGTGCCTTCCCGTTCGTCCCGAGTAGCGCCTTCTTCTGGCGCGTATCGAGGGACAGGCTCGGCAGGAGCGCGCCCCTCGATACGGAGCCCAGGGGAAGGGCTCCTACTCGGGGCGAACGGGCTGGTTGTTCGCAATGGGTTGCGGGCGAAGCCCGCGCTAGGATCGTCGAAGGGTGAACGCGGAAAAACCCAATGAAATCAATTCCACCACCGCTCAGGCTGAGCTTGTCGAAGCCGGGTTTGGCCGTTTATCGACAGACTCAGACGGGGGAATCCGTCGGACACGGAGGAATCTCCTCGGTGCAACGTGCGTTTGGCGGACAACATTTCTGCGGGCACGGCGGCAGCTCGGGAATGCAGGCGTCGCCCTCCGGACAGCACAGCGGCAGCGGGGGTTCGCAGGGCGGATAGATGGCCGGACAGACCTCGTCGCCTCTGCAGCACCGGTCGCACGGCGGTAGACCCGCGTGGCAGTCGGCGCCGGCCGGACAACATCCCGCGGGCGGCTGGCACGCCGGCAGGCCGGGCAGGCAACGCTCCGAGCCGGCAGGGCAGCACGGCGGGTCGCACGGTCGCATGCCGACGGCGCAGGCGGCCCCCGGCGGACAGCACTCCTGCGTGCACGGCGCGCACTGGCCGCCCTCCACGCTGCCCCAGCCCGGCGGACACTCGCACAGCTCGCGGCATATCTCGGGACAGGCCAGCGGCGCCCCGTCATCGCCGCAGACGTGTACGTAACCGCACCCGTTGCCGCACGCGTTCGGCTCGCACGGCACGTGTCCGTTGCCGTCGACCACGGCGACGTCGAGGCTCACGACCGGATCGTAATAGAGATAGAACCGCCCGTGGATCGTGTAGCGCCCGGGCGGAACCGTGGCGCCGCTGTCGTCCTTCAGATCCCAGAAGGCACGGAGTTGATACTTCAACACCTCGTCGTCACGGCCGGGCGCCGCGTTGGGCACGAACGGATCGCCGCAACCCTGCTCGCGCAGGGTGCGCACGCGGGTTGCCCCGCGGTACACGTAGAGGTCGAGACAGGGCGCGAAGATGCCCCCGCGCGGCACGACTTCGGTCACCGAGTAGCGCAGTGTCGCCACGCCCGGAGCGCTGTACGTCGCACAGTCGCTCTCCAGCGTGACCCGATTGAAGCCGTCGGCCCACGTCGAGTGGTGCACCCGGTTCGGATCGCAGTAGTCGAGCGCGCCGGTTTCATATACCTCGATGCGCAGGGGTTCGCTGCGTTCCGCACCCATCTCCGCCCACACGTCCACGGTCCCCGCCGCCTTTGCCGTCAGCTCGCCCGGCGCCGTAAAGGCGGCAACGTCCGGGTCCGAGGTCTGCCACGTCGCGTCGGCGGTTACGTCCCGGTGGAGACCGATGTCGTAGAGGCCGTTGGCGCGGAAATAGCGCCGATCGCCTCTGACAACGACGCGCTGGCTGCCTTCCTGAAAGATCGTCAGCAGTTCGAGAGTCGCCGTGTCGACCACCCTGACCTCGGCGGCCTCACTGCTGACGTCGCCGAGCGTTGCCTTGATCTCCGCGTCGCCGGCGGCAACGGCAGTCAGCAATCCTCGGGCATCGATCGTCGCAACGGTAGTGGGTATGCTGTTCCACGTGACCCGCTCGGTCACGTCCTCCCACTCGCCGGTGTCGTATTGTGCCGTCGCCCTGAAGGGCATCGTGTCGCCGGTGAGCAAGGTCACCACCGGCTGGCAGTCCGGACACGGCACCGGTCGAGTATCGACAAAGGGTATCGGTTGCGTCGGCGGGAAGTACCAGTTCATGGGATAGATCGAGAGGCTCAGGACGCTGCGCTCGGTCACGACCCGGATCTCGGTGGCTTCGCTGCTCGTCTCGCCGAGCCGTGCTGTCAGCTTCGCCGTACCGACCTGCTTGCCCGTGAACACGCCTGCCGAGACCTCGCCGACCGCCGCGGGGTCCACCTGCCACACCACCTCGGCGGTTACATCTTGAATCGTGCCGCCGTCGAATTCGGCCCACGCCCCGAAGGGAATCTGACCGCCGACGAGGATGACCTGACGGCAATCCGGCCCGGGCAGGATGTCGACCGCCGGCTCGGGCCGGCCGAGCCAGTAGTAACAAGATCGGTTCTCGATCCAGAGCCGCAGCGGTTCCGGCCGCGCGGTCACGGTAACCGGCCACGCACCAGTGGCGAACCCGCCCAGGGTTGCCGACAGCTCGGTCGACCCTTCGCCGCTGCCGGTCACCGTCCCCCACGAATCGATCGTGGCGACGGTCTCGTTCGCCGAGCGCCAGGTGACGAGGTGCGTGACATCGATGGTGCCGCCGTCGGAGAGAACGGCCGCCGCGATGGCCTGCGCGCGCTGGCCCACGAACAACCGTCGCGGCGCCGCAGTGATCGAGATCGCCGAGATCTCCACCGGCCCACAGCCCGGCACGCAGACCTGGCGCGTGCAGTCGTCGCACTCCGGGCAACTGGAAACGCAGACGCAGCGATCGCCCGGATGCGCGCACGAGCCGTCGTCGTTACAGCGGTAGACGATTCCCCGCGCGGGCTGCGAACACACCGGCGGACCGCAATCGCGGCAGTCGGGGCAGCTTGCAACGCAGTTGCACCCGGTGCCGGTCTCGCACGTACCGTCGGGCCGGCACTCCCACGCCTGCGGCACGCACGACCCGCCGCCGTCGAAACGGCCGTCGCCGTCGGGGTCATCGAGGACACGGTCCGGAGCGACCAGCTCGACGATACGACCGTTGGCAAGCGCCACCCGCGTCCCATTGGGACCGTGGATCTCCCGCCGAGGAACGCCGTTCAAGGTGTATTCCACGGTGGAGCGTACGAGTCCCCAGGCAACTTCGGTCACCACGGAGCCGGCGCCGTCGTCCCCGGCGACGACGGGCACGATCACCGGCACGAGGTTACCGTCGAGGGTCCGGCTAACGACCAGGGTGTAGCGTCCGGGGTCGAGGTCTTTGAGCACGAAGCGGCCGTCGGCCGTGGTCGTGCCGTTGAGTCCGGTATCGCCGTCGAGTGCCCAGTCGGCGTTGGCGAGGGCGCGATCGAAGGCGGCGCGATCCGGCGCGGGGGCCCAGTCCAGTGGCGGCGGTCCGAGACTCTCGCCGGCCCCGGTTTGCACGTCGCGGTGCAGCACGACCAGCCCCGACACTTCGGCCCGGGCAGGCACCGGTTCCGACGCCGACCCGCCGCTACCGTTGCCGCCGCAGGCGACGACCAGAACAGCCAGCAGCGCCGTCAATCCCCTCGATGCGTTGCGCAGTACAGCGGTCATCACGTTCGCCCTCCCTCCGATGCCGCGTGTAAACAATTCCTGTTCGCATGTCAATCATATTCGTCATGCGCCGGCCAGCCGTCCGGGGCGGCCGTCCGTGTACGCGCGCCCGGTGAACCGGGCGCCTCGACTGAGCGCCGGGCATGCATGCCCGGGACCGGGAACATTGCACATTGGAGGAAACGCACGGGAACGCGCTCGGAGATCGCGTTCCACCGGAACGCTATGCCCGTAAACGGGGTGGCCGAGGCCGGGCCTTCATCCCCGGGCGATTTCGTCTGCGGCCGGCGCGCAGCGGCGGCACAGGCGCGCCGTTCCGGTCACCGCGGCCGTGCCGTCGGTGTGCGACAGCACGAGGTCGCAGACCAGCCGTTCGCCGTCGGCCATCTCGTGGTGCTCGGTTACCGCGCCCCGCAACTCGACCTCGCTGCCCACCGGGGTCGGCACCCGGAACGTCGTTCCCAACGCTTCGAGGCGCCAATCGGGCAACGCGCCGCGCACGAACTGCTCCAGAAACGCCGTCAACATCGGCCCCGGCGCGATCACGCCCGCAAAACCGAGCGCTCGCGCATACGCTTCGTCGACGAATAACGGCTCCGCGAAACGCCCCGCCCCCATGTACGCGGCGATCTGTGCGGCCTGCGGCGCCCGCCGGCGCTGCGGCCCGATCGTGTCCCCGAGTTGCACCGCCGCCGCCCCCTTCACCCCGTCGGCGGCACGCCCGCCGGGTGCGCGCGCAGGATCTGCCGCTCGACGATACGCGCCACCAGGTTCCCGGCATCGTCGCGCACGCAGGCTTCGCGCACCAGTACCGTCATCGCTCCGCCCCGGCCGCTCTTCTCGTACACGTCGACCAGCCGGGAAGTCACTTCGTACCCCGCCCCCGCAAGGATCGGCGCCTGGAATTCCAGATCGTGCCCACCGTGCACGCCGAAGACCCCCGGCGGCAACTCCACCTCGGGCTCAAAGCCGCCACGCAGCGCCAGACAGAACGTCGGTGGCGCCACCGTGCAACCCGCCGCCAGCGTGGCCTCGTCGCCGACGGCGCTCGCGTAAGCCGCGATCGTCTCCGCGGTCACCACCGTGCGCCCCCGCGACACCTCGCGGCCGAGCATGCCCGCCGGAAGCTGCACCAGCCCTACCCGTCCAACCTCGGTTCCCATCGATCCCTATCGAACCGAGCCGCCTTACCGCGGGATCGTCCGGCGCTCGCAGCGCTCTCGCGCTCGGCCTCAACGACCGGCCGCGACGTAACGTGCCGCAGCACAACACTGGTGCAGATGTCGCACCCCGGCGCCCGCACCGTCCGCGTGACGGAACACCGAGGTGCCGGCAACCAGGAGCGTCGCCCCCGCCTCGACCGCGCGCGGCGCGGTCGAGGCATCGACCCCACCGTCGACCTCGACCTCGCACTGCAAACCTCGCGCATCGATCATCTCGCGCGCCTGCCTCACCTTGCGCAACGTGCTCTCGATGAACCGCTGCCCGCCGAAGCCCGGATCGACCGTCATCACCAGCACGCCGTCGAGGTCCTCGACGATCGCCTCCAGGGTGTGCACCGGCGTCCCCGGATTCAATCCCACGCTCACCTTCCGCTCCAGCTCGCGCACCGCGTGCACCGTGCGGTGCAACTGCACCGACGCCTCCTGGTGCACGATGATCCAGTCGGACCCCGCACCGGCGAAGTCGGCCACATATCTCTCCGGCCGGTCGATCATCAGGTGGACTTCCACCGGCAACTTCGTCGCCCGCCGCACCGCTTCCACGATCGGAATACCGAGACTCAGATTCGGCACGAACACGCCATCCATGATGTCGACGTGAAACCGGTCCACTCCCCCACTTTCCGCGGCCCGGATCTCTTCACCGAGCTTGAGAAAGTCCGCCGCCAGTATCGACGGCGCAATCTTCGGCGCGCCCGTCATCCGCTTTTCCCGGCCGCGATCAGTCGGCGTCCCGGTGACGTGGAACCGCCGATAACAGCGCTTCCATCGCCGGCGCCGGCGCCTCCACCAGATGCCGCGTCGCCCCCGCGGCCCGCAACCGGCCGAGCAGCACCTGCACCGTCGGCTCGATGCGATCGAGAAAGGGCTTCGGGTACACGCCTATCCAGACGATCGCCACCAGTACCGGTGCCACCGCAATTATCTCGCGCGGCGACAGGTCCTTGAGCTGACGGTTGGCCTCGTTGGTTACCGGCCCGAAGAACACGTGTTTGTACATGGTCAGCAGATACACGGCGCCAAACACCACGCCGAGCACGCCCAGCCCCCCCGCCCACGGATGGGCGCGGAAGGCCCCGAGCAGGATCAGGAACTCGCCCACAAAGCCGTTGAGTCCCGGGAGACCGATCGACGACAGCATGACCACGAGGAAGAGCGCGGCATACACCGGCATGACGCTCCAGATGCCGCCGTACTCGGCAATCATCCGCGTGTGGCGCCGGTCGTAGATGTAGCCGACGAGGATAAACAGCGCCCCGGTCGACAGGCCGTGATTGACCATCTGCAGGATGCCGCCGGTGATGCCCGGGTTGTTGAACGCGTATATCCCCAGCATCACGAAGCCGAGGTGACTCACCGACGAGTACGCCACCAGCCGCTTCATGTCCGGCTGCGGCATCGCCACCATCGCTCCGTAGATGATGCCGATCACCGCCAGGGTCATGATCACCGGAAAGGCCGCTTCGGCCGCCGCCGGAAACATCGGCAGCGCAAAGCGCAGGAACCCGTACACGCCCATCTTCAGCAGCACGCCGGCAAGGTCGACCGACCCCCCCGTCGGGGCCTCGGTGTGCGCGTCGGGCAGCCACGTGTGCAGCGGCACCATCGGCACCTTGATCATGAAGGCCAACGCAAAAGCCGCGAACAGCCACATCTGCTCGGTGAAGGTCAGCGACACGTTGTAAAGGCTGACGATGTCGAAAGTGATCGGATTGGTCTGCGCGTGCTTGAACGCCAGGTACATCATCGCGACGAACATCAACGCGCTGCCGACCATCGTGTACAGGATGAACTTTATCGTCGCATATCGGCGCCGCGCCCCGCCCCAGATGCCGATGACGAAGAACATCGGCACCGTCATGAACTCCCAGAACACGAAGAACAAGAACAGGTCGACCGCCACCAGGGCCCCGATCATCGCCCCTTCCATGAACAGCATCAGGGCCATGAACTCCTTGACGAGGCGGTTGATATCGCCCCAGGCGGCCAGGATCACCGTCGGCGTCAGCAGCGTGGTCAGAACGACCAGCCACAGCGAAAAGCCGTCGACCCCGAGCGAGTAATAGACCCCGAGGCTCGGAATCCACGCCGCCTTCTCGGCGAGCTGAAACGTCCCGATCGCCGGGTCGAAGTGCCGCAGCATCTCCAGCGACAGCGCCAGCGGCACCAGCGAAAAGAGAAACGCCGCGCGCCGAGCGATGGCCGGCGGCTCGGCCGGCAACAACACGACGAACAGCGCCGCCAGAAACGGAACGAAGATCAGTGCCGACAAAATGGGCCAGGTCATGCGTGTGCCACGCGGGGACGTGCCGCCCCCTCATTCTCCTCCGAACATCAGGAGCAACCCGACGGCCCCCAACAACATCACCAGCGCGTAAGCCTGCACGTTGCCGCTCTGCAACCGCCGCAGCCCTCCGCCCATCGACGCGATCGCCTCGCCGACCTCGTTCACCGCCCCGTCGATAATCTCCGCATCCACGACTTTCCAGAAGAAGTCCGACAACTTCACATACGGCCGGATGAACACCGCGTCGTACAGCTCGTCCACCCGGTACTTCTCCCAGAGCAGCGTGTACAAACCCTGCGCCTTCCACGCCAGGATCATCGGCAGGCCCGGCGAACGCACGTAAAACACGTACGCCAGCGCAATGCCCCCCAGCGCCACCGCCGAGGTGCCGCCCATCAGGCCGTACATGGTCGCACTCGACACCGCGTGGTGCTCCGCCTCCGGCAAGTGCGCCAGCGACGGCGCCAGGTACTCGCCGAGCCAGTCGCCCCACAGCCAACCGTGCGGCAGACCGATCCAGCCGCCCACCGCCGACAGCACCGCAAGAATCACCAGCGGCACGGTCATCACGGCGGGCGATTCGTGCATGTGCTTAGCCTTCTCGGGCTCGACCCGGCTCTCGCCGGTGAACGCCACGAAATATGCCCTGAACACATAGAACGCCGTGCAGCCCGCCGCGATCACACCGATCGACCACGTAACGAAGTGGCCGCCGGTAAACGCGTGCTCGAGAATGAGGTCCTTCGAGAAGAACGCCGCGAAACCGGGCACCCCCGAGATCGCCATGGCCGCAATCAGGAAGGTCGGCGCCGTGATCCGCAGCGTCCGCCGCAGTCCGCCCATCTTCCAGATGTCGAGCTCGCCGTGCAGGGCGTGCATCACGCTGCCGGCGCACAGGAACAGCAGGGCCTTGAAGAAGGCGTGCGTCATTAGATGGAAGATCGCCGCCCCGAAGGCGCCGACGCCCACCCCAAGGATCATGTAGCCGATCTGCGATACCGTCGAGTAGGCGAGGATCTTCTTCAGGTCGTTCTGCACCAGACCGATCGTCGCGGCAAAGAAGGCCGTCAACGCCCCGACCGTCGCCACCACGTCCATCGCCAGCGGCGCCAGCACGTAAAGCGGCGACAGGCGCGCAATCATGTACACGCCGGCGGTCACCATGGTGGCGGCGTGGATGAGCGCCGATACCGGCGTCGGGCCGGCCATCGCATCCGGCAACCAGACGTACAACGGGATTTGCGCCGACTTGCCGGTGGCCCCGACGAACAGGAGCAGGCAGGCCGCGGTAACCACCGCCGGCGCCGCCGCCGCCATCTTGCCGGCCGAGCCGTTCACCTCGGCAAACCCCAACGACGGCGTGCCGAGTGCGTCGAGCTGCCAGAAAATCAGAAACATACCGATCAGGAACGCCGCGTCGCCGATCCGGTTGGCAACGAATGCCTTGCGGCCAGCGTCGGCATTGGCCATGTCCGTGTACCAGAAGCCGATCAGGAGATAAGAGCACAGGCCCACCCCCTCCCAGCCCACGAACAACAGCGGCAGCGAATCGGCCAACACCAGCACCAGCATCGACGCCGTGAACAGGTTCAGGTACGCGAAGTACCGGGCCTCGTCCGGATCGCCGTGCATGTACCCGACGGAATAGAGATGAATCAGAAACCCGACCCCGGTGACGATCAGGATCATCACGCTCGACAGTGCATCGACCCGGAACGCCATCTCGACCGTCAGGGGACTCGAGTGCAGCCAGACGTAAACCCGGTCCAGCAGCGCCGCCCCGGCGGGTTGTGCCCAGAGCTGCGCCACGGCCGCCACCGACACGCCAAAGGCACCGAGTACGGACAGCGGACCGGCGACGCGCGCCAGCCGGACCCGTCCCGTCACCGCGGCCACCAGACAGGCGAGCACGCCCCCCAATGGCAGGATCAAAATCCACCGCAACAAACTGGTATCGATTACCGGCATCCGATCACCGTCAGGCCTCGTTTCGCATCGGGGCACCCGTTATCGGGCCAAGCAACCCCGAGCACCGGCGCCACCGGTGGTGCCGGACGACGCAGGAACGCGGAGGTCGCGGGGCACCGGCCGAGCCGGGCTGTCCCCGCGCACTCCGCGCCGCACTCTACATGAATCCAACCGGCCGGCAACCGTGCCGGGGCCGAGACGCCAGGCCGGCAGCGACTACTTCACCTGAATCGAGCGGATGTAGTCGGTCAGGAGCATCAAGCGCCCACGCACCGCCGCCTGAGACAGCGGGTCGTTACCGACATCAGACTGGAACGTTTCGCCCCAGGTCGGCATTTCCGCACTGCCGTGACTCGGTATCGGCTGCTGCCCGTCTATGATGTCGAGCACCAGGATGTACGGGAACTTACCGTCGTTCCGCTTCGCCAGCGTCGTCAGGTCCGGCACCTTTTCCTTCAACGCCTTCGCCGTCGGCCCGTCACCCCTGGCATCGACGCCGTGGCAGGTCGCGCAATACTGCTTGTAGTACATCTGCCCGGCCGTAACCTGCGGCGGCGCCGCCTGAACCGCCACCGAAGACGCCATCAGGCCACTGACCACCATCGACACCCACAACACAACCGACCCTCGCTTCGCCATCGATACCCTCCCCTGTTTCGTGTGTTGCCGTCAGACGCGGCGTTCTTTACCGCCGTCGCGGCGCCCAGTGCAAGTCCCAAACGTCCTTCCCGCACCGAATTGCGTGGACGCCCAACCCCGATCCGGTAACGCCCCCACCCCGGACAGGCTGCCGCCGCACGGTACGCGGCGACAGGGGCGAATCGTATTCGCCCGCATCCGTCTACCCGTTCACTAAGTACTCCGGTTCATTAGTCCGGCGACGTATTCCGTTCGTCCCGAGTAGCGCCATCTTTTCGGCGGCGTATCGAGGGGCGGGGCCGCAAAGCCGCTCGCCAGGCTGCCCCTCGATACGCCCCTGAGAAAACGGGGCTACTCGGGGCGAACGGGAAGCGTCGTACGGAATACGTCGCCGTAATTGTGCCCATCACTACTAAGCGTCCAGCGCAAACAACCGCCCCAGCAGCGTACCGATCGAGCCCCGGATTACCCGGTCGGCCAGGTAGTCCATCTCCGTCGGCTCGGCATTGACGATCACAACGCGAGCCCCCGCCTCCTTGGCCACCGGTACGATCCCGGCGATCGGATACACACTCAAGGTCGTGCCGATCGCCAGCATCAGGTCGCACGCCTGCGCCGCCTCGGTAGCGCGGTTCAGGTCCTCGGTTACCAGTGCCTGTCCGAACGATATCGTCGCCGACTTGAGGATGCCCCCGCAGCTCAAGCACGGCGGATCCTCTTCGCCGGCACGGACCCGATCCAGCGTCGCCGCCATCGGACCGCGTTCGCCGCAGAACATGCACATCACCTGGTGAATCGTGCCGTGGATCTCGACGATGCGCTCCGGCGAGCTTCCCGCCGCCTGGTGCAGCCCGTCGATGTTCTGGGTTACCAGCGTGTGCAGCTTGCCCATGTGCTCGAGCGTCACCAGCGAACGGTGACCGGCATTGGGCGCGGGCTCCTTCTCCAGCGCCGCCATGCGCGCTTTCCAGGCGCGGCGGCGAATGTCGGGGTCAGCCATGTAGTGCTGCAAAGTCGCCATCTTCTCGGCCGCCGGGTTACGGGTCCAGACTCCCTTCGGTCCACGGAAATCCGGGATACCCGAATCGGTTGAGATGCCCGCTCCCGTCAGCACCACAATGCGCTGCGCTGCCCGGACCCATTCCCGTACGGTCGCGATCGCCGCTTCGATATCCGCGCTCTTCACGCTCATCGCCCTGCTCATACACCCCGGACCTTTACCCCTTCTTGTGCCGCGACGCCACGCCGGGGCAACGCCGCCCCCGCCCAACCTCGCGTTGCACTTTCGACCGAAGCTGCCACACTCGCCGCCGTTATCGATCGCCTTGCGAGGATGAGCGCCGATGATTGCGACGATGCTCCGGGGGCTGGGTGAGTCCGTGCGCCGCCACTTCCCGTTCGGTCTGCTGCTGCTGTCTCTGACCGCCGGCGCCGCCCCGCCGGCGGCGGTCACCGAGTTCACTCCCCAGGGCACGGTGAAACAGGTTCGCCAGATCGTGGCGCGCTTCTCGGATCCGATGGTCGCCCTCGGCGACCCGCGCGGCGGCAGCGCGCCGTTCGAGGTCGCCTGTCCCGTGCCGGGCAGCGGTCGATGGGTCGACACGCGCACATGGGCCTACGACTTCGAGCGCGACCTGCCCGGGGGCCTGCGCTGCGCTGCACACCTGCGGCCCGATCTGCGCACCCGCAACGGCCGGCCACTCTCCGGTCAGTCCGAATTCGCCTTCAGCACCGGCGGACCGGCCGTCTTGGGTACCGTCCCCTACGAGGGCGACGAGGGCATCGACGAAGATCAGGTCTTCGCGCTCACCCTCGACACCCCGGCCACGGAAGACTCCGTCCTTGCCCACGTCGGCTTCCGAATCGACGGCCTTCCCGACCCCGTCGGCGTCAGCGTACTCGGCGGTGCAGCGCGGGAAGAAGTCCTCAAAGCCCTGCCTTATCTCGACCCGGCACAGCCGCTCCTCGTTCTGCGCGCCCGCCAGCGCTTCCCGAGCGGCGCCGGGGTCTCCCTCGTCTGGGGCGCGGGGGTCAGCTCCCCTGACGGGGTCGCCACCGATGCGGCGCAGACCTTTGGATTCAAGACCCGGCCCGCCTTCACCGCGCGTGTCCTCTGCCAGCGTGCCAACCCGAAGGCAGAGTGCGTACCGCTTACGCCCATCGCCGTCGCGTTCTCGGCCCCCGTGGTCTGGGATCGGGCGCGCCATGCCTTGCTGCGCGGCCCCGCCGACACGCGGTGGCATCCGGTGGCGCCCGAGAATCCCGAAGCTTACGTCAACGAGATCCGCTTCAAGGGCCCGTTTCCGGATTCCGCACGCTTTCACCTCGAACTGCCGGCGGACTTGACCGACGACGCCGGCCGTCCGCTGAGCAACGCCGCAGACAACCCGTTTACGGTACGCACCGATCCCTACCCGCCGCTGGCCAAGTTCTCTGCGCGGTTCGGCATTGTCGAAGCCGCCGCGGATCCGACGCTGCCGGTCACCCTGCGCAACCTCGAGCCGGAGGTCCGGGCCGAGCTGGCCCGGCTCACCACCGCACCGCCGACCGGCCTGCGCGTCTCCGCCGAACGCCTGCTCGAGCGCGTGCAGGGCACGGCGACGCGGATTCCACCCGAGCGGCTCGACGACATCCTGCCATGGCTGCGGCGCGTCGGCGCGGCGCGACGCACCGCCTCGGTCTTCGCACCCCCGACGCCGCCGGTACTGACCCAATCCGCGTTCACCGTTCCCAAGCCCAACGGCCCCGAAGCCTTCGAAGTCGTCGGCATCCCCTTGCAGGGCGCCGGCCTCTACATCGTCGAACTGGCCAGCCCCAAACTCGGCGCGTACCTGCTTGGCAAACCGGAAACCATGTACGTCCCCACGGCAGCCCTGGTGACCAACATGGCGGTGCATCTCAAGTGGGGCCGCGAAAACGCGCTCGTCTGGGTAACCACCCTCGACGGGGCGGAACCGGTCGCGGGCGCCAGGGTCTCCGTGCTCGATTGCACCGGGGCCGTCCACTGGTCCGGCACCACCGACACCAACGGCATCGCCCGCACCGACACCCTGCCGGCCCGCGACACCGCGCCGCGCTGCCGCCAACCGGAACCGCCGCTCGCCAACGCCGACGACTCGGAAGAGGAGCAGTTCTACTCCGACGAATCCTCCCAGACCGCCGCGCTCGACGCGCTTGGCGAAGGCCTCCTGGTCGTTGCTCAAACCGCCGACGACCTGAGCTTCGTTCACTCGAGCTGGCAGCGCGGCATCGAGCCCTGGCGGTTCAGCCTGCCGTCGGAGCGCTGGGAAGGGCCCGTGGTCGCGCACACGGTGTTCGACCGCACCCTCTTCCGCGCCGGCGACACCGTGCACATGAAGCACATCCTGCGCGTCGAGAGCCTGGCCGGCTTCGCCTTCGCACCCGAGGCGCAGCGTCCGACCCGCCTCACCCTGCAACACGAAGGCAGCAACGACAAGTACGAAATGCCCCTGACCTGGGACGCCCGCGGGGCGGCCGAAAACTCCTGGGCCATCCCGCCGACGGCACGGCTGGGTCGTTACGCCGTCGTTCTCGCCAGACCGAACGCGGAACCGCCCGTGCCGAGCCGTACCTCAGGTTCCTTCCGCGTCGAGGAGTTTCGCGTCCCGCTGATGCGCGCCGTCGTCAAGTTACCCGCCGAACCGCAGGTCGCCGTCTCCAGCGTGGCCGCCGACGTGAGCGTTGCGTACCTCGCCGGCGGACCGGCGGCGCGGCTGCCCGTGATTCTGCGCTCGCAGCTCCGACCCCGGTCGGTGACGACGCCGCCCGAGTTCGACGCCTTCAGCTTCGCTCTCGGGCCCGTAACGGAAGGTCGCGTCCGCCTCGGCGAGGACGACCCCGAACAGACCGTCGCGGGCGCCGTCCGTCCCGGACCCGTGCAGCGCCAGGAACTCGTGCTGGACGACGCGGGCACCGCACGCGCCACGTTGAGCACGTTGCCTCCCTCTCAGGCGGTGCGCGAATTGCTCGCCGAAGTCGAATACAGCGACCCCAACGGAGAGCGTCAGACCGTGTCGTCCACGGTACCGCTCTGGCCCGCGCAATGGCTCGCCGGCATCGCCGCCGACCAGTGGGTGCGGTCCGACGGCACCGTCCATGCGCGGATCGCGGTCATCGACGGCGCCGGACAGCCGGTCCCCAACGCCGTGGTGCGCGTCAATGCCCATCCGCGCAAGAGCTACTCCGCGCGCAAGCGCCTGGTCGGCGGCTTCTACGGCTACGACAACATCGAGGAAACCGGACCCTCCGCCGGCGTTCTCTGCGCCGGGCAGACCGACTCCGCGGGCACCTTCGTCTGCACGGGGAAGTCGCCGGTCGCCGGCAACCTGGTGCTGGCAGCAGCCGTCACCGACCCGGCCGGCCACACCAGCCACACGCACGCCGACGTGTGGGTGGTGGGCGACGAGGACTGGTGGTTCGTCCTCAACGATTCCGACCGCATCGACGTCCTGCCCGAGCGGCTCCAGTACAACCCCGGCGATACGGCGCGATTCCAGGTGCGCATGCCGTTCCGCGCCGCCACGGCCCTGGTCACCACGGAACGCGAGGGCGTGCTCGATGCCCAGGTCGTGCCGCTCCACGGCTCCGACCCCACGGTCGAGGTACCGGTGCGGGACAACTACGCCCCGAACGTGTTCGTCTCCGTGTTCGTGGTGCGCGGGCGCGTCGCCGGCGTTCAACCGACTGCCATGCTCGACCTCGGCAAGCCCGCCTGGAAGCTCGGCATCGCCGAGATCCGCGTCGGCTGGCAGGCCCACACCCTCGGCGTCACCGTGACCACCGACCGACCCGTGTACACCGTGCGCGAGACCGCACAAGCCCGCATCTCCGTCCGTACCGCCGCGGGCACGCCTCCCCCACCCGGCAGCGACGTTGCCATTGCCGCCGTCGACGAAGGTCTTCTGGAGCTGCAGCCCAACACAAGCTGGAACCTCCTCGCGGCAATGATGGGCCGGCGCGGTTACGGCATGCGCACCGCTACCGCACAGATGGAGGTCGTCGGCAAACGCCACTACGGCCTGAAGGCGCTCCCGCTGGGCGGCGGCGGCGGGCGCCAGGCGACGCGAGAGCTGTTCGACACGCTACTGCTCTGGAACGGCAGCGTGCGGCTCGCCGCCGACGGCACCGCGACCGTGGACATCCCCCTCAACGACTCCCTGACCAGCTTCCGCATCGTTGCAGTGGCCACCGGCGACGTCGGACAATTCGGCACCGGGAGCACCGCGATCCGCGCCACGCAGGACCTCATGCTCCTCTCCGGGCTGCCCCCGGTGGTGCGCGAAACGGACCGCCTGCGCGCCGAATTCACGGTGCGGAACACCACCGATCGCGAACTGCACATCGTCGTCGGCGGTCGCGCCGAAGGTCTGGACAAACCCTTCTCGTCCCTGAATGTCCGCCTCGGCCCGGGGCAAGCCGAGGTGGTCGGCTGGGACGTCGAGGTCCCCGTCGGCCCCACGACATTGACCTACGACATGGAGGCCGCCGTACCCGGCGGTCCTTCCGACCGTTTGCGCGTCAGCCAGCAGGTACGACCGGCGGTTCCCGTCAGAACGCTGCAAGCGAGCCTGTCGCAGTGGCCGGAGACCGGCACCGAAACCGTCGCCATGCCGTCCGACGCGCTTCCCGGCCGCGGCGGCGTTCGCGTGCAGATGGCCCCCGGCCTCGGCGTCGGCCTGGCCGGCGTCCACGAGTACATGCGGGACTATCCCTACTCGTGCATGGAGCAGCGCGTCTCGCGCGCGGTCGCCCTCGGCGACCCGCAGCTCTGGGCCCAGGTCGGCGCCGCCCTGCCGTCGTACCTCGATAGCGACGGCCTGGTGAAGTACTTCCCGACGGCAAGCTCCGGCAGCGACGTACTGACCGCTTACATACTGTCGATCGTCGGTGCCGCCGAGCTTCCCCTCGCGGCGGAACTGCAAGCGCGGATGGAGTCCGGCCTGACACGCTTCGTGCAGGGCAGTTTGCTGCGCGCCTCGCCGCTACCCGCAGCCGACCTGCCCTTACGCAAACTGGCCGCGATCGCCGCGCTGGCGCGCAACAACAAAGCCGACCCGGCGATGCTCGATAGCCTCGCCATCGAACCGGAACTGTGGCCGACCTCGGCAGTGCTCGACTGGTGGGACATCGTCGCGCACCTGCCGAAGCTGCCCGGGCGCAACGCGCGGCTGGCGGCGGTGCAGCAGATCCTGCGCTCGCGGCTGAACGTGCAGGGCAGCACCATGGGACTCTCCGCCGCCCAAACCCCCGGCCTCTGGTGGCTGATGGTCTGCCCGGACACGAGTGCCGTGCGTCTGGTGACGCAGGCGCTGGCGGCACCGGCATGGAAGAACGACGTTCCTCGACTGATGCGCGGCGCCCTCGGTCGCCTGCGCCACGGGCACTGGGATTGTACGACGTCCAACGCCTGGGGTGCCGTAGCGGCCAACCGCTTTGCGGCCGCGTTCGAAGCGACGCCCGTCAGCGGCACCGCCACGGTGAAGCTCGGAACCGACAGCCAACGCCGTAACTGGGGACGACCGGCGGCGCCGCTGTCCTTCGATTTCCCGTGGCCGCCGGCGGCGGCACCGCTAACGATCCAGCAAGCCGGCACCGGATCGCCGTGGATCACCGTCGAATCGCGCGCCGCGATTCCGCTGCGCGAGCCGCTGTCGACCGGGTATCGCCTCACCCGTACGGTGACACCGATCGAGCGCCGTGCACCCGAACACTGGAGCCGCGGCGACCTGTTGCGGGTCCGACTCGACATCGACGCACAGAGCGACATGACCTGGGTCGCCGTCAGCGATCCGGTCCCCGCCGGCGCGTCTTACCTCGGCACCGGTCTGGCGCGCGACTCGCAACTCGAGCGCCGTACCGACACCGACGCCGCCCCCGGCCTCGCGCCCGCGTTTACCGAACGGACCTTCGACACCTTTCGCGCCTACTTCGACCTGGTCCCTGAGGGAACCTTCTCCGTAGAGTACACGATTCGCCTCAATCAGAGCGGGACGTTCCAACTTCCCCCGACGCGCGTCGAGGCGCTGTACGCACCCGAGATGTTCGGAGAGATCCCGAATTCGCCGCTGGTGGTCTTACCGTGAATTCGAACCGGACGGGGGCGAGCCGGGCGCCGAGAGTCGTAGACGAAAAGCTTCCGAAGACCCCGCTCCCGGGGCGACGGCCGCTAACGCGGCGACTGGGTTTCGCGATCTTTTTCGCCGCCCTGCCGACGATCGCCGCGGCGGTGGCGTGGATGGCGACCCCCGCATCGGTGGTGCCCGACTTCGCCGCGGTGCGCGCGGCGCAGCGGCCCTCCGACGTGCAACTGCTCGACCGGCACGGCGTTGCGATTCACGAACTGCGTGTCGACGTTACGCGCCGCCGCCTGGCGTGGGTGCCCCTGCCAGCCGTGTCGCCAGCACTGCCGGCCGCCGTACTCGCCGCCGAAGACCGGCGCTTCCGTGTTCACGGCCGATGCGGGGAGCCAGCACGATCACCATGCAGCTCGCCGGTTTACTCGATCCGGCCGCAGGGCGTGGCAGCCGCACTCCGGGGCAAAAGTGGCGGCAGATACGCACGGCACGCGCCGTCGAAGCGCACTGGACGAAGGACGAGATCCTCGAGGCCTATCTCAACCTGGTCACTTTCCGGGGCGAGGTGCAGGGCATCGGCGCCGCCGCGGCCGTGCTTTTCGGCAAGGCGGCGCATGGCTTAACCCGGCCCGAAGCGGTGACCCTGGCAGCGCTGCTCGCCGTGCCAAACGCCACGGCGGACACGCTGGTGCGGCGGGCACGCCGCATCGGCGCCGCCACGCTCGCCCCGGCGGACTGGCCGGGCGACGCGGCGGTGTCGGCCGCCGTCAGCGCGGCACTGCACGCTTCGGGTGCGGCCGCCCCGCGCACCGCACTGGCCCCACACGCGGCGCGCCGCATCCTGCGCCGCGGCGACGGCACGGAACCCGTGCGCACCACGCTCGATGCGGGCCTGCAACGCACGGTTACCGACATCCTGCACCGGCACTTACTCTCGATCCGCGGGCAGAACGTGCAAGACGGCGCCGCGCTCGTCGTGGACAACGCGACCGGGGAGGTTCTCGCCTACGCCGGCGGCAGCGGGGCGCTGTCTCAGGCGCCGCACGTCGACGCCGTGGCCGCGCGCCGGCAGCCGGGCTCGACCTTGAAGCCCTTCCTTTACGGGCTCGCCATCGAACGACGCCTGCTGACCGCCGCGTCTCGCCTCGACGACACCCCGCTCGAACTGGCACTGGCCGGCGGGGGGTTATATCGCCCGAGCAACTACGACGACGAGTTCCGCGGGCCGGTAAGCGTCCGTACGGCGCTGGCGAGCTCGCTCAACATTCCCGCGGTTCGTGCCTTGCAGCTCGTCGGCGCCGACGACCTCGTCAGGCACCTGCGCCAACTCGGCCTCGGCGGCCTGGTCGAGTCCGGCGACTACTACGGTCCGGCCCTCGCCCTCGGAGCGGCGGAGGCCAGCCTCTGGGAGCTGGTCGGCGCTTATCGCACGCTCGCCAACGGCGGAATCTGGAGCGCGCTCCGCCTGACGGCAGGGGATCCCGCCGGCCCGGCGGCAACGGTCTACTCCGCGGCGACGGCCTTTATCGTCGCCGACATCCTCGCCGACCGTCAGAGCCGGAGTTGGACCTTTGGCCTGGGCAGCCCGCTCGACAGTCGCTTCTGGGCGGCGGTGAAGACGGGCACCAGCAAAGACATGCGCGACAACTGGTGTATCGGTTTCTCCAGGCAGGTGACGGTGGGCGTCTGGATCGGCAACGCCTCGGGACGGGCCATGCACGACGTCAGCGGCGTGACCGGCGCCGCCCCGGTTTGGGCGGAAGTCATGGCCCACGTACATCGCCACGGTAGCAGTACTGCCCCGGAGCCGCCCCCGGGCCTCGTGCGCCAACGATCCCGCTTCGAGGCCGGGGTCGAGCCGCCGCGCTCGGAATGGTTCGTCGCCGGCACCGAACCGCCGCCGACGAATCCGAGGGTTCCGCCCGCGGTACGGATAACCACCCCCGCCGACGGTGCGGTGATCGCTATCGACCCGGACATCCCCGCCGATCGCCAGCGCCTCGCTTTCGGGGCGACGGGACCACTCGACGCCATTGCCTGGACTCTCGATGGCACCTACCTCGGCCCCGCGCAGCCGCTCGATAAGCTGCCGCTGGAGCCGGGTTCGCATGCCCTCGCGCTGGTCGATGCCGGGGGCCGCACGGTCGACGCGGTTCGCTTTCGCGTCCGTCGCCCGGGCACCCGGAGGACGAGCCGCGACGTCCCCTAGCTTTTTCCTTTCCCCGGAATGGGAAATGGAAACCGGCCGGGCTTCCCGCCGGCGGGTTCTCCACGGTACGGCGCTTTACCCGGGTCGGATTGAGACCACGGGCACCCATCTTGCAAACCCATCGACCGACCGGGTGGAGACCTTCAGTCGATGCAAGATTCTTGTAACAAACTGACGATCCTGTTGATCGATCGGGACGAGGCGTTCAGGACCGCGTTGAGCAGCATCCTGCGGGAGGACGGACACGGGGTTCTCGAGTACGACGATCCCGGGCACGTCCCGCCGATCCGGGAACTCGACGCGGTCGACCTGGCGGTCAGCGATTGCAGCCCGTCGGAACGGGAGGCCCTGGCTTTCGCCGCCGACTTTCACACCGCGCGCCCGGAAGTTCCGATGATCCTGCTGACGACCTACCACGCCGACGACTACAACGGACGCTGTCGCCGGATCCCGCATTTGTACGTCCTGCCGAAGCCGGTCGATTATGAGACCTTTCACGCACTGATTCACGAACTGGCGGGGTGACACCTGGCGGCAGGCTGTTGCTGAGTGACGCAGTGGAAGGCCCCGAGGCCCCACACCATTTCGCGGGCGTGGATGCCGGCGACGCGGCGGGTGGGAAAGCAGGTCTGGAGAATTTGCAGCGCCACCGCGTCGTTGGGGTCGGCGAAGGTAGGCACGAGCACCACGCCGTTTCCGATGTAGAAGTTGGCGTAGCTCGCCGGCAGGCGCTGGCCATCGTACTCGACGGGCGCGGGCATCGGCAGGGCGACGACGCGCAGCGGACGGCCGTCCTGATCCCGCATTGCGTGCAACCGCTTCAGGTTGTCGCGCAGCGTCCCGTAGTTGTCGTCACGGGGATCTTCCTCGACCACGGTCACCACGGTACCGGGGTCGACGAAGCGGGCCAGATCGTCGACGTGTCCATCGGTATCGTCGCCGGCGATGCCGTCGCCGAGCCAGAGTACATTGCCGACCCCGAGGTAATCGCGCAGCACGGTTTCGATCTCGCCGCGCGAGCGATGCGGATTACGGTTGGGGTTGAGAAGGCACTGCTCGGTGGTCAACACGCTGCCGCGTCCGTTGACGTCGATCGAGCCGCCCTCGAGCACGATCCCGGGCGAGAACAGGGGAATCCCGAGGCGGGCCGCAATCGCCGCCGGCACCGCGTCGTCGTGCTCCCAGGGCGGGTACTTGCCGCCCCACGCGTTGTAGACCCAATCGACCGCCGCCAGCTCGGTACGTCCGTTGTGGAGGCGCGTCACAAAGGTAGGGCCATGGTCGCGCATCCACGCGTCGTCGGTGCGTATCGCGTGGGTTTCCACATTACCGGACTCGACACCGCCGCCGGCGAGCAGTTCGCGAACGGCGGCGGCGGCGGCTTCGTCGTTGACCAGCACGCACACGCGTTCGTGCGTCCCGAGGGCGCGCACGATCTCCACCCAGATCGCTGGAATAGGCGCGAAGTTGCCGGGCCAGGACGCCTCCTTGTGAGGCCAGGAAAGCCACGTCGCCGCGTGCGCCTCCCACTCGGCCGGCATGCGGTAGCCGAGGGCGGCGGGCGGCAGCGTCCCGCGGCCTTCAGGATGCGTCATCGATGACCCGCCGCATCAACCCGCCATAAGCGTCGATGCGGCGGTCGCGCAGGAACGGCCAGTGCCGGCGCGTCGACTCGATAAGGCCAAGATCGCATGGAACTATCAGTATTTCCTCGCGATCGTGACTGGCGCGCGCCAGGACACGCCCGCAGGGATCGGCGACGAACGACGCCCCCCAGAATTCGACCGTGCCTTCGGTGCCGACGCGGTTGACGGCCACGACGAACACGCCGTTGGCGATCGCATGGCTGCGCTGCATCAACTCCCAGGCGTCGTGCTGCGCCGCGCCGAACTCCGCTTTCTCGGCTTCGTGCCAGCCGATCGCCGTCGGGTACACGATCATCTCCGCGCCGGCGAGCGCCGTCAGACGGGCCGCCTCGGGAAACCACTGGTCCCAGCACACCAGCGTGCCGACTCGGGCTCCCCGTACCGTGAAACCGTGGAACCCGAGATCCCCCGGCGTGAAGTAGAACTTCTCGAAGTACAGGGGGTCGTCCGGAATGTGCATCTTGCGGTACACGCCACGCAGGCTGCCGTCCGCGTCGAGCACCACGGCGGTGTTGTGGTACACCCCGGCGGCGCGCCGCTCGAAGATCGATCCGATCACCACCACGTCGTGTGCGGCCGCGGCTTGCGCCAGGGCCGCGGTTGTCGGCCCCGGGACCGGCTCGGCCAGGTCGAAATGGGCATGATCCTCGCTCTGACAGAAGTACCGCGACGCAAACAGCTCCTGGAGGCAGACGATCTGCGCGCCCTGGCGGGCGGCGTCGCCGATGCGGTCGACGGCCGCGCGAACATTGGCGGCAACATCGTCCCCGCAGCGCATCTGCACCAGTCCGACGGTTACCTGCTGACCCATGCGTCGACTCCGATAGGTCGGGCTGCCGCGCAACGCAAGTGGCGCTGCGGTCGAAGGCGATTTGACGGGTGCGAGCGGCTCGGCTACAGCCCCCCGCGATGCGCTCAGTGTTTCGGCGCCACCGCGGCACCGCCCGACTTGCCGCCGCGCACATGCTCGCGGCCGCGCTCGTCGCCGCCGCACCGGCACTGGCCCAGGTCCTGCGCGACAACGATATCGTCGCCCGGGTCAACGCCGTCCCCATCTACCGCAAGACCGTACGCGAGGTCGTCCAGGGCGGCGTCTTCATGCAGGACACCGAGCCCGACGCCGCCGGACTCGCGAAGCTGGCTAACCAGGCCCTCGAATCGCTGATCGATCTCGAGCTGCTGTATCAGGAAAGCCAGGCACGCGGCGTGGCGGTCACCGACGCCGACGTTGAAGCGGAAATCCAACGCACCCGGGCCAACTTCCCGAGCGATGCCGCATTCAAGGCTGCCCTGACCAAGAACGGCACGACACTCGACGAACTGCGCGCCGACACGCGCAAAACCCTGGCCGTGAGTCGCCTGATCGAAGGCGATGCGTGGCGCGAGGTGCGCGTGTCCGCGGATGAGATCGGGGCATTCTACGAACAGAATCGCGAGGAATTCCGCCACGGCGCCCAGATCCGCGCCAGCCACATTCTGGTGCGGGTGCCCGCGGGCAGCAGTGCAGCCGAACGGGCGGCGGCTCGCAAGCGCGCCGAGGCGCTGCTTGCCGAGTTGCGCGCCGGCGCCGATTTCGCCGCCCTCGCCCGGGAGAAATCCGCGGACCCGGTGAGCGCGGCGCGCGGCGGCGACCGGGGCTTCTTCGCCAAAGGCGAGATGGACCCGGCTTTCGAAGCCGCCGCCTTCGCGCTCTCCCCCGGTCAGATCGGCGGCGTCGTGGAGACCCGCTACGGCTTCGAGATCGTCACCGTTACCGGCCAACGCGACGCCGGCATCAGCCCACTGGCCGAGGTGGAACCGGTGATCCGTGAAGTTCTGCTCAAGAGCGCGCGCCAGGAACGTCAGGCTGCGCTCGTTGCCGAGTTGCGCCAGAAGGCCAAGATCGAACGCGTCGCACCGTTGCACTGAAGACGGGGGCCAACAGCTTATGAAGAAATGCGCGCCGAACACGAGACACCGTGGCGGTCACGGCGGGAACGCCGAGTTGCCGCGCGTCGCTTGCGACTCGCTGGTGGCGCTGCCGGTTGCCACGGCGGACGGAACGACGTTGTTCGCCAAGAACAGCGATCGCCCGGCGATGGAATGTCAGCCCCTCGTGCAGTCGCCGCGGCGGCGTTACGACGCCGGCTCCAGCGTGCGGTGCACGTATATCGCCATCCCGCAGGTCGCGGAGACCGCGCGGCTGATCGGCTCCCGCCCCTTCTGGTGCTGGGGCTTCGAACATGGGCTCAACGAGTACGGCGTCGCCATCGGCAACCATACGATCTTCACCAAAGCGCCGCTCTCCGGTCTGGGCCTCATCGGCATGGACCTGGTCCGGCTCGGCCTCGAGCGCAGCCGCACCGCGGAACAGGCGGTCGACGTCATCACGACCCTGGCCGCCGCGCACGGTCAGGGCGGGTCCGGGTATGTCGACAAGGACTGGTCGTACCACAACTCCTTTCTGATCGCCGACCGCAGCGCCGCGTTTCTGGTCGAGACCAGCGACCGGCGCTGGGTGGTCCGCCGCATCCATACGGTTGGCAGCGCCACCAATCACGCCACCATCGGCGACGACTGGGACGCCATCGCCGACGGCACCATCGAGGACGCCATCGCGGCCGGTTGGTGGAGCGAGGATGGTGACGTGCGCTTCGACTTCGCCGCCGCGTACCGCGACACCAGTCTGGTCCCCGATGTCATTTCGAGCGGCCGCCACCGCCGCACCTGCGCCCTGCTCGAGCAGGCCAAAGGCAGGCTGACGGTGGCCGAACTGCAGGCGGCCCTCCGCGATCACTACGGCGGCGCCGGCCCCCGACGCGATGCCACTCCGGCCGACCCCGAGTATTTCAGTGTCTGCATGCACGCCGACCCGGTCGGCACCACCACCGCGAGCATGGTGGCCCGCATCCCCACCGCCCCCGAGGAGCCGCCGGTTTACTGGGCGAGCCTCGGGTCCCCGTGCGTAGGCGCGTTTCTCCCCCTCTTCGTCGACGGACAGGTTCCGGCGTCGCTCAGCCGCGGCGGAGAACAGCCGTCGGAGGAATCGCCGTGGTGGCAGTGCAAGCGCCTGCTCGGCATCGTGGAGCAGGACTGGGAAGTTCTAGCCCCGCAGGTACGCAGGCGACTCGACCCCCTGGAGGCCGAGCTGCGGGAGCGTACGGCGCCCGAGACCCTGCGCCGCCTCACGCCCGCGGCGCGCAGCGAACTGACCTCGGAGGCGGTCGACTCGTTCCTGACCCGTGTCAACGAGCTGCTCGCCACGCTGGCCGCGCGGTAGGAAACGCGTCGTTCGCGGCTGGCGGCCTCATAGACCATCCCGGTCATGCAGAACTTCCTCACCGTTGCCCTCGATGCCGTGCATGCCGGCGGCGCGTTGATCCGGTCGGCCTGGACGCGACCGCGGCGGGTGGGTTTGAAGGGCCCGGTCGACCTGGTTACCGAAACCGACCGTGAGGTTGAAACCTACATCGTCGGGGAGTTGCGGCGCCGCTTCCCACGGCATCGCGTCGTGGCCGAGGAGGGGGTGAGCGCCGAGGCGCCGGCCCGGGAGCACGACGAGCACGTCTGGTACCTCGACCCGCTCGACGGCACCACGAATTTCGCGCACGGATTTCCGCACGTGGCCGTGTCGCTGGCGCTGGCTCGCGGCGCCGAGTTGGAGCTCGGGATCGTCCATGATCCCTTGCGCGACGAAACCTTCGTCGCCCGCCGCGGTCAGGGGGCGACCCTCAACGGCATTCCCATCGCGGTATCGGGCACGGCCGATCTGGGTGCGGCTCTGGTGGCCACCGGGTTCGCATACGACAGGCGGGTGAGCGCCGATTTCTACCTCGGATTCATTGCCGACATGCTGCGCGAGGCGCGCGACGTGCGGCGGGCGGGTTCGGCCGCGCTCGACCTTTGCTACGTCGCCTGCGGGCGGTTCGACGCCTTCTGGGAGTGGCGTTTGAAGCCGTGGGACACGGCGGCCGGGGCGCTGCTGGTGCGCGAGGCGGGGGGCACGGTATCCCGCCTCGGCGGCGGCCCGTTCGACCTTCACGGCGATCAGATTCTCGCCACCAACGGCAGCCTGCAATCGGCCGTCGTCGCCGTCTTGCGGCGGCGTCTCGACACCACGAAGTGATTCGACGTTCCCGTTGGCGCGCTCCCGCCCACCGTGTCAGAGTTGAGGTCATGTTGCGCACTCCGGGCCATCGCTTTTCTGGTCGCCTCGTGGTCTTGCTGCTGCCCCTCGCGGTCGCGTGCGCGTGCGGCGACAACGATGGCGTAGCGCCCCCGGCGGCACCGACGGCCAGCGCCGTTGTCCGCGCCGCGCTCGCTCGCTTCACACCTGCCGCCGCATTCGGACACCGGGGCAACGGCATCAACCTCACCGGGCGCACGCTTCCGGAGAACTCGATCGCCGCGTTTCTCGGGGGCCTGGGGCGCGGCGCCGACGCGGTCGAACTGGACGTCGAACTGACCGCCGACGGCAAGCTTGTCGTCATGCACGACGACACTCTCGATCGAACCACGACCTGCCGCGGATGTGTGAGCGCTCAGCCGCTGGCGGCGGTGCAGGCGTGCAACCTGCTCAGCGGCGACATGCAGATCACGACGGAGCGCCCGCCCACCCTGGCCCAGGTGTTCGCCGCGCTACCTCCCGCCACACTCGTCAGCATCGAACTCAAGGCCTTCGAGGATCCGTGCCGCACGGCCACAACCGGCGCTGCGGCACTTGCCGCCGCCGGCATAAGCGAGGTCGAGCGGCTCGGCGTCGCCGATCGCGTCCTGTGGTCGTCGTTCGACGTCGACGTGGTCGCCGCGTTGAAGGAGTCCAGACCGGACTTCTATGTCGGGTTATTGTTCTCGACCGACGCCGAAGCGAACGTGGCGACGGCAGCGCAACTCGGGCTCGATGCCGTGCTGCCCGAATACGGGCTGATCGGAGCGGTGGCACCGGAGGCGCAGGCGCGCGGCATGCAGGTCATCGTCTGGACCGTCAACGGCCGCGCGCGTATGCACCGGTGCCTCGACCTCGGCGTGACGGCGATCATCAGTGACGAGGCGGCAATGCTCCGCGAGGTACTGACCGAACGCGGCGGCAGGTCGGAAGTGGGCGCTATGCGGAAAGGCGCCAAGTAACGGTAGCGGCGGGCACCCGCCGGGGGTGCAGAGGAGGGTGCTGCCGGCCGACTCGCGGCGGCAGCGGCGCGCGCGGTTTATCGATGGGACAAATCGGCTTACGGCTCGGCGTCGATCGAGTCATTCTGCTGCTCGCCCTGGCCGGGGCCGGGGTCGATGCAGTGGCAATCATGGGTTTCAACGTTCTGACCGCAGCGCAGACCGGCAATACGATCCTGCTCGCCGTCGCGGTTGCCGAGTGGCGGGTGGCGGCCGGGCTTGCGGCAGCGGTGTCCGTGCTGGGGTATATCCTCGGCGGCGCGCTGGCCGAGGTGCTGATCGTTCGGCACATGCGCCGGCATGCGCACGGCTGGCGCACCGCCCCGCTGCTGGCGGAAGGCATCTTGCTCGCCGGCATGATCTTGCTCTGGCGCGTCGTGGGGCCGAGTCCGCCAACCGGAAGCGCACTGGCGCTGGTCGCCCTCGCCGCCGTAGCCATGGGCATGCAAAGCGCGGTCGTACTGCGTCTGCACGGTGGCCCGACGACGACGTACATCACGGGCATGCTGACGACTTTCACTGCCGGGACGATCGGGAGGTGGTTGGCCGCCGGGAGCGCTGTGGCCGCGAACTCCACTTCTACGGCTGCCGCGGCCGGGACCGGCCACACGCGGACGTACGGATTGACGTGGCTGGTGTACACCGCGGGTGCGGTGGCGTGCGGTGTCCTCTTCCTGCGCGTCGGCGAACTGGCCCTGCTGGTTCCGATCGGCGCGATCGTCACGGTGGCGGCGTGCGACTCCGAATGAAGACGGTACGGTCCGGCTGAGCGCTAGTCCGCCTTCAGGCTCCCCGCTTCCTGCCAGTTGCCGGAGCAATCGCCGAAGAGGACGGCTTTGAAGTTCTGGCCGGCGGCGCTGCTTGCCAGCGGGTTGAAGGCAATGCCGCCACGCCGGCAGGTGCCGTCGAGCAGCGGTGGGACGACGCTCTGGTTCGGCTCCGCTCCCGGCACGGGAACGAAGGCCCAGTCCGAACCGCAGAGGTCGCCGACCGGAAGCCGGGGGATGATACCGACGACGAACTGGAGGATGCGCGCGGCATCGAGGGCCGAGACGGTACCGTTGCCGCTGACGTCACAGGCGAGCGCTTCGTCGACGTCGAAGGTGCGCAGACCGGTGACCGCACGCAGCACCTGCGCGGCGTCAAACGCGGTGATGGCGCCGGCGTCGCCGCCGGTCTTCACCGGCTCCGCGGCGTACGGTCCCGGCGGCGGTATCGCCACGTACTGCCCCAGCGCGTCGGTCATCGTACCCGGAACCGCGTCGACCTGTACGCCCGGCACCGGCCGGGCGTCACGGTAGTACAGGACCGTGCCGCTGACGGCGATTGCCTCCGGGGTGCCGCTCGGTGTGGCGGTAATCGTGGGCAGCGCGGTCGGCGTATCGGTGGGTGTCTCCGTCGCCGTCGGGGTCGCGGTACTTGTCGGCGTTGCACTCGGCGTGCTCGTCGGGGTTGCGGTCGGGATGGGCGTAGGGGTGAACGTCGGCGTCGACGTCGGGGTATGAGTGGAGGTCGGCGTCGAGGTGGCGGTCGACGTCGGGGTGGGGGTCGCCGACGCGGTGGCGGTCGAGGTGGAAGTCGCGGTCGGCGTGCTGGTCGGCGTGCTGGTCGGGGTGTCGGTCGGCGTGGGCGTCGAAGTGCGCGTCGAGGTCGGCGTCCGTGTCGGTGTCCGCGTCACGGTCGCCGTTGGCGTACGCGTCGCACTGGGGGTGCGCGTCGCCGTGCGGGTCGCTGTGGGCGTGGGCGTATTGGTTGCGGTCCGCGTCGCCGTGGCGGTGCGGGTCGGCGTCCGGGTTGGCGTCAGGGTCGGCGTCCGCGTCGGGGTTATCGTCGCCGTGCCGGTGGGCGTGTGGGTCGGCGTGGCGGTGGGCGTCGGCGTCGGCGTGTCGGTCGGGGTGGCAGCGCAGCCCGACACGCTCAGCGAGCCGGCCGTGGCGGTCGTGCAGGGGTCCTCCCCGACGATGCACGACACCGGCGTCAGGGCAGTGGCGCCGTCATCGAGCGCGGCAAACGTCACGATTGCGACCGTTCCGCTGGCCGCCACGGGATTCAGGCAGAAGGCTCCGATACGGACCAGGCCGGGGGTTGCCACGTTGGCGGCGAAGGTACACGTTTCCGGCTCTCCCGAGGGGAGCAGCGAGCCGGCCACGGCCCCGGTCGCCTGCACCAGCAGCGAGTCGTACGTAACGTCGATGTTGAAGGCGATCACTCCCGACAGGTCACTGGCCTGCACCACGACTTCGGTGGTCCCGCACGCGGCGATGTTGCCGCTGCCCACGGTCACGATCGAGGCGGCTGCCGGACCGGCAACCAACAGGGCGGCAAGGACTATCGGTACGCGTCGCGCGAACTGCCGTCGGGACACCTGAACGCTCCTCCGTTGCGTGCGGGCACGCCGAGTTCCCACACGTCCATTAACTCGGTCCGCCCGCGGTGCCCCCGGTCGAGCGCGGTCTCAGACCTCCGTCTGGTATTCGGATTGTCGCATGTGGCCCGGGCCTGCGCGAGCTGTAAACTCGCCGCTGCCTCGGCTCACGCGTCGGTCGGCGACGGCACCTCGCCCCGCGGTGTCGGCGCGCTCTCGCCGGTCTTGCTGTACTCGAAGGTCAACTCCCGGTCGCCGGCGTCGATCAGCACGCTGCCGCCCTCGTGCAGGCGGCCGAACAGGATCTCGTCGGCGAGCACGCGTTTGATCTCGGTCTGGATCAGACGCGCCATCGGCCGGGCACCGTAAGTGCGGTCATAGCCCTTCTCGGACAGGTAGTGCCGCGCCGCCGGGGTCACCTGGATGAAGACGCGCTTCTGGTTCAATTGCGCGTCGAGCTCGAGTACGAACTTGTCGACGACGCGCTCGATGACGGCCGGAGTCAGGGACGCAAACCGAATCGTCGCATCGAGTCGGTTGCGGAACTCGGGCGTAAACAGCCTTTCGATCACCCTGGAACCTTTGTCCTCGTTGGTACGGCCGCCGAAGCCAATGGCCGGCGCCGCCATTTCCTGCGCCCCGGCGTTGGTGGTCATGATGAGGATGACGTTACGGAAGTCGGCCTTACGCCCGTTGTTATCGGTGAGCGTGGCATGATCCATGACCTGCAGCAGGATGTTGAAGAGGTTGGGGTGCGCCTTCTCGATCTCGTCGAGCAGCAGGACGGCATGCGGCGTCTTGCGGATGGCGTCGGTGAGCAGTCCACCCTGATCGAATCCGACGTATCCGGGCGGGGCGCCAATGAGGCGCGACACCGTATGCGATTCCATGTATTCGCTCATATCGAAGCGCAGGAACTCGATGCCGAGAGCCGAGGCGAGTTGCTTGGCCACCTCGGTCTTGCCGACGCCCGTCGGTCCCGCAAACAGAAACGAGCCGACGGGCTTGTCGGGATGAGCCAGACCGGCGCGCGACAACTTGATTGCCGCCGCCAGCGCCCCGATTGCCTCGTCCTGACCGAACACGGTGAGCTTCAGATCGCGCTCGAGGGTTTCGAGGCGCTCGCGGTCCGATACCGATACCGAACGCGGCGGGATCTTCGCGATGGTCGCCACGACGTGCTCGATGTCCCGAGTACGCACCGAGCGCCGGCGGTGCTCCTCGCCCTGCACTTGCACGATCGCGCCGGCCTCGTCGATGACGTCGATGGCCTTGTCCGGAAGGTGGCGATCGTTGATGTAGCGCGCCGAGAGGTCGGCCGCGGCCCGCAGTGCGCCGCGGGTGTAGGTCACGCCGTGGTGTTCCTCGTAATGCTTCTTCAGTCCCTTGAGGATTTCGTGCGCCTGGTCGACGGTCGGTTCCGGCACTTCGATCTTCTGAAACCGGCGCGCCAGCGCCCGGTCGCGTTCGAAATGGTTCTTGTAGTCCTGGTAAGTCGTGGCGCCTATGCAGCGCAACTCGCCCGATTGCAGAGCGGGTTTCAGGATGTTCGACGCGTCCAGAGCGCCACCGCTGGCCGCCCCGGCACCGACGAGCGTGTGGATCTCGTCGATGAACAGGATCGACTTCGGCTGCTTCTTGAGTGCCGCGAGAACGCCCTTCAAGCGCTGCTCGAAGTCGCCGCGGAAGCGCGTCCCGGCGAGCAGTGCGCCCATATCGAGAGCGTAAACGGTCGCCCCGAGGAGCGCCGGCGGCACCTGCCCGCGGTGGATCTGCAGGGCCAGCCCCTCGGCCAGCGCCGTCTTGCCGACACCGGCCTCGCCGACGAACACCGGATTGTTTTTGCGCCGGCGGCACAGGACTCGTGCCGTCCGCGACAGTTCCGCCTCCCGTCCGATCAGCGGATCGATCTTCCCCTCGGCCGCTTTGACCACCAGGTCGGTGGCGTAGAGGGCCAGCGGATCCCGGCGGGGCCGCCGCTCGCCGTCCTCGTCATCCTCGATGCTATCGTCGTCCGCCGCGGTCGTCTCGCCGCTCGGCTCCTCGGCGATCTTCGACACGCCGTGCGAGATGTAACTGAGCACGTCGAGACGGGTGACGCCCTGCTGCTCGATCAGGTACATGGCGTGGCTGTCCGGTTCCCGAAAGATGGCCACCAGAACGTTGCGCGTGAGAATCTCGTCCTTGCCGGCCGACTGCACGTGGGCCGCGGCGCGCTGGATGACCCGCTGGAACCCGATCGACTGATGCGGTCGCACATCGGCCCCCTCGGGCAGTTGCTCGAAGTGCTCGTCGAGAAACCGTTCCAGTGCCCGTTTCAGCCCTGGCACGTCGGCGCCGCTGTGTCGCAGGACCTCGGCGACGTCGGCGTCGTGGAGCATCGCGTACAGCAGGTGTTCGGTACACACTAGCTCGTGGCGGCGTCGCCGGGCTTCGGACACAGCCATGGCTAGTGCGAGTTCGAGCTCTCGACTGATGCGCATGGCCTAGGCCTCCTCCATGGTGCAGCGTAACGGGAACTCGTTGTCGCGGGCCAGCGCTTCGACCCGCGCCACCCTGGTCTCCGCCACTTCGCGCGCGTACACGCCCGCGACGCCGACGCCGTTCTTGTGTACGTGCAACATGATCTGCACGGCGTCGGTTTCCGACCGGTGGAACACGCTCTGCAGGACGTAGACGACGAAGTCCATGGTCGTGTAGTCGTCGTTGTGCAGCAACACCTTGAACAGGCGCGGCTTCTGGACCTTGCGCGCCGTCCGCGTCTTCGGGACGGCAACCGCCACGTCCGGCTGGTCCGCGTGCCGCTCGCTCATGCGAACCAAAATAGCACCGGTCGCCCCACGGACAAGAACGTCATGGCATCCAAACGCCGGGCGAGGCCGGGACCGTCGGTTCTCGCTCGACAATTGCGCGGCGAACGTGCTAGCCGCGTAAACGAGCCTCGATCCGCCGAGCGCAGAGAGCCGCAGATGAGCGACGATACGGACGCAAGCAGCGCCGACACCGGCGCCGCAACACCCACCGATTTGACTTTGCCGCGCTTACGGTCACGGATCCGGAAATCGACGCCGCGCTCATCGACAGTCGCCTTACGGCGGCGATCGGGGGACCGGGGCTGATGCTACGGCGGCAAGTGGCGGCTGCGATGCGCCGCGGCGCGCGGGGCGTGGTTCTCGCGCTTGTCGTGGCCAGCGCCGCGCCGGTCCTCGGCGCCACCGACATCGTCAACGGGGTCTATACGTCCGACTACCCGACCGTCGGGGCCCTGCTGCGCGGCGGCGACTTCGCCACCGCCGGCGCGTGGTGCACGGGCACGACGATCGGCTGCCGCACGTTTCTCACCGCCGCCCATTGCGTCGAAGGCGACCTCGACCCCGGTCATTACTCCGTCTTTCTTCAGCACGGCGGCTTCTTCAACGTCTCCGCCGTGGTCGTACACCCCGATTACAACTTCCCCGTCGGCGATCTTGCCGTCCTTACTCTCGGCACGTCCGCAGACGGCATCGCGCCGTCAGCCATCAACACCACCGCCACGCCGCCGTTCGGCACCGACGGCACCATCGTCGGCTTCGGCCGCAGCGGCGGCGCCGCAGAGGACTACGGGCTCAAACGCCGCGGGGCGGTGGTCACCGGTTCCTGCCCCGTGGACATTTCGAACACAACCTCGGTGTGCTGGACCTTCGCCAACCCGCTCGATCCGCCCGGGTCCGATTCGAACACCTGCAACGGCGACTCCGGCGGACCGCTGTTCGTGGATCTCGGCAGCGGCGTGTCACTGGCGGGCGTCACCTCGGGAGGGAATAGCGAGAGCTGCCTGCCAACCGACGAGAGCTACGACGTCAACGTCTACCATTACGGGGCGTGGATAGCCGCCGCAGCGGGCGCCGACCTGAACAACACCGCGTGCGGTGCCCTGCCGCAGGTCGGTGGCGTAGGGACCTCGGTGCAAGGCTTCACCGGATCGTTGAACTCGGTGGCAACGCAGGCAGCGCTCACGGTCGAGGTTCCACCCGGGATGAGTGAGTTCCGCGTCGCCCTCAACGCGAAGGACGACGGCAGCGACTTCGACCTGTACGTGCGGGCCGGCGCGGCGCCGACGACCAGCGTTTACGACTGCAAGGCCGACGGGCCGAACCAGTACGGCTTCTGCCGCTTCGTTGCCCCGGCGGACGGCACCTGGCACATTCTGGTCAATCGCTTCAGCGGTTCAGGCCCCTATCAGGTTACAACGACCATATTCGGCACCGACTGCGGCAACCCGCTGAACGCGGGGCAGCCGTGCGACGACGCCAATGCGTGCACGGCGAACGACGTCTGTGCCGCCGGACAGTGCGCCGGGAGCGCCGTCGCGAACGGCCTGCCGTGCGACGACGGCGCTCCGTGTACGCACGGCGACGCATGTCAGTCCGGCACGTGTACCGGCAGCCGCACGCCGCGCTCCGGCTGCCGCACTGCGGTTGTCGCAGGGCGGGGGAGCATCGACCTGCAACGCAACCCGGAGCGACCGCAGAAGTTGTCGTGGAAGTGGGGCAGCGGCAGTGCCACGACGAAGGCGGATTTCGGCGACCCGACGGCGTCCACCGACGTCGCGATCTGCATTTACGACGACACCGCGGGCGTCTCGCAGCCGGTCTTTGCACAGCTCCTGCAGGGCGGCAGTTCCTGCGGGACGCGTGCCTGCTGGACCGCGACGGCGACGGGTTTTTCTTATCGCGATTCGCGCGGTGATGCAGGCCCGATAAGCAAACTCGTCCTGCGTGCCGGCACCGACGGAAGAGCCCGCATCAGTGCCCGGGGTAAGGGCGGCCTTCTCGGTCTGCCCGCCCTGCCGCTCGCGCAGCAGCCGGCCGTCACCGTGCAGCTCAACAACGGCACGACCTGCTGGGAATCGCGCTTCACAACGAACAGCGACAACAACCAGATCCGGTTCAGGGGCCGGGAGTAGCGGGTAAGGCGCTGGAGCGCCCCACCCCGCTCCTACCTCCACGATCATTCACGCCGGTACCAGGATCACCTTGCCCACGGTTTGTTGGCTTTCGATGCGGGCATGTGCAGTGGCGGCAGCCGTCAGGGGCATGGTGGTGATCGGCAGGTGTATGTTGCCGGCGGCCAGCCCCGCGAACAGGTGGCGGTACGCGGCCGGTACCTCGGGCAATCGATTCTGGATCGTGGTACCGAGGAAGTACGTGCGGACGGCGAGGTTTTTCTGGCACCGCAGCCAGTACTCGAGGCCTTCCGCGGAGGGTGGTCCCGCGGCACGCCCGAACACGACCACCATGCCGTCGACCGCAGCAAGGTCTATGGTGCGACGGAACTGCGGGCCGGCAACCGAGTCGAAGACAACCGCGGCACCGTTGCCACCGGTCAGCGCCAGCACGCGCGCCACCAGGTCCTCGCTGCGATAGTTAACGAGGTGCGCGTAGCCGGCTTTCCGCGCCACCTCGGCCTTGTCCGCCGAGCCGACGATACCGATGCTCACGGCGCCCAGCTCGCGCAGCATCGCCCCCATGAAACACCCGACACTGCCCGCGGCGGCATAGACGGCGACCGGCATGCCGGGCTCGATCCGCACCAACTGATGGCTCATGAAGTAGGCGGTCAAACCGGCCACGGGACACGACGCCGCCTGCTCGAAGCTGACGTCGTCGGGCAGTGGAACCACCAGCGGGGCCAGGGTGACGGTCGCTTCGGCGTACGCTCCGTGCATGGCGATCCCGACCACCCGATCGCCGACGCGCACGTGGTCGACCCCGTCACCGACGGCGTCGACCACGCCGGCGAAATCGGTCCCCGGAACGATCGGCAACTCCGTGGCAGGGTCGTCGCCCCGGCGCGTGTTGATGTCGTGGAAGTTGACCGCAATTGCCCGGTTGCGAACCCGCACGCAGCCGGCGAACACCTCCAGCTCCGGAACGTCGACAACCTGGAGCACCTCCGGCCCGCCGACGCGGGTCATGTGAATGGCTTGCATGCTCGGTTCAGTAGCTCACTGCCGCAGATAAAGGGAAGAGGCGGGGAACAGACAGCACCGGCACGGCGCCTCCGACGTTCGGTGTTCGTCTCTCTCCGCTTCGTTACACGCGCAGTAGAAAGGACAGCGGGTGGTGGAAGTCAGCCGCACCCGGCGGGTGGCGCAGAGACCAGTACGACAGGCGACCGTCGTCTTCTTCGACCACGGTCGTCAGGGCCAGGCACAGGGGTTGTTGGAGATAAAGGGCCGACAGGCGCACCAAAGGCACGCGCGCTGCCAGCGCGAGGCGGTCGGACTCGCGGCGTACAGAGATCGCCGGCGCCAGCGACTCCTCGACGGACGAGCGACCATGGCGGTAGCGCTCGAAGGCGTATGCCGCCCATTCGCCGGAAGGCGCCAGATTGATCTCGTGGTACGCTTCCGCTCCGGGCCGCCGCAGGAATGCCTCGCAACAGGTACGCTGCCACAGGCCGTGGGCGCGCCGCGGCGGCCGCGGCTCGGGGACCCGCAAACGCCGCACATCGCCTTCGATCGTAAACCCGATCTCCAGCCCATCGGCACCCGAGCGCCACGCACCCGCCGTCACTGACCGCACGGCAACCGCAGGCGTATCGGGATGGCAGCGCAGCACCTGACCGGCCGCGTCGCTCATTTTCCCCGCTGCGCGTCGATCGCCGCCATAACGCGGTCGAGGTCCTCCGGCAGGTTATAGAAGTGGATGCCCATGTGGATGCAGCCTTCGCGCGCGTTGATGGCGATGCGCTGCTGGTGCATGACGTTGACCAGATCCGCCGCGGTCGGCCCGCCCGGCGGTGGAGCGAACAGCAGAATGCCGGAGCGCTCTTCGACTCCCGCCGGGCTCTCGAATCGAAAGCCGCGGGCGGCAAATGCCGCCACGGCGGCATCGGTGAGCCGGCGCACCCGGGCCTCGATGCGATCGTAACCGAGGGTTTCGAGCAGGCGCAGGGAAGCGTTGAGCGCCGCCAGTCCGAGGTAATTGCGCGAGCCCTCTTCGAAGCGACGCGCCCCGGCCACCGCGGTGCGGTCGTACGGCGCTTCCGGGTCCTCCGGATCGCCGTCGTTGACCAGCCCTCCGGGTCCGAGATGGCTGGTGTCGAGAGCGGCGAGCGCCGCCGGGCTGGCGTAGAAGATCCCCAGCCCCTGCGCACCGAGAAGCCACTTGTGCGTACCGGCGGACAGGAAGTCGACACCGGCGGCCCGCACGTTGAGCTGCAACGCGCCCAGCCCCTGGATGGCATCGCAGAACAGCCAGCCCCGGTGCCCGTGAACAACCTCGGCCAGACCGGCCAGGTCGGCTCGAAAGCCGGAGTTGAACTGCACGAAACTGATCGCCAACAGGCGTGTTCGCGGCCCCCACGCATCCGCGACCATCGCCGGGGTGATCCGCCGCTGGCGCTGGCGCAGGAGGCGCGTGACGACGCCGCGGCGCTCCTGCGCCATCCAGGGCAGGATGTTGGCCGGGTACTCCCCTTGCACGACCAGCACTTCGTCCCCGGGCTCCAGCGACAGGGAGTCCGCCACCCACAGCGCCCCCTCGGTGGTGTTGCGACAGAAGGCCACCTCGTCTTCGGCACACCCCAGTAACCGGGCAACGCTCTCGCGCGCTTCCCGCAGCAGGTTTTCGTGCTCGAAGATCTCCGCCAGTATGGCGCTGCGCGACAACGCCTCGGCGCGCTCCGCCACCGCGTGTACGGCGCACCGGGGCATGACGCCGAGGCCGTTCGAGGCGAAGTACGCGAGGTCGTCAAGCGCCGGGAACTCGCGGCGCAACTCGCGCACCTCGGCGTCGTCGAGCGGTACTCTCACGGCGCCTCCCTGGCCAGACGGCCATCGGCTGGTCGATTCATACGCGACGTGCCTCTAGCACGACACCGCCACCGGCGCCTAGCCTGTCGGAGAAAGGCCCGCTGGTGCTTCGACAAGCTCAGCACGGGCTACCGCCCGCAACCCAACCTGGCGACCGGAACCCGTTCGCCCCGAGTAGCGCCCGTCTTCTCAGGGCGCGTATCGAGGGGCCGCCGTCGTGGTTACACGCCTCCCTCGATACGCCGTCCGAGAAGACGACGGCTACTCGGGACGATCGGTGGGCCACTGCCGCTCAATGACCGGAAAAGTCTGCGCACGGCGCGAAGAAATCTTCAGGCCATGGAGCGGCAGTGCCTTCCCGTTCGTCCCGAGTAGCGCCTTCTTCTGGCGCGTATCGAGGGACAGGCTCGGCAGGAGCGCGCCGCTCGATACGGAGCCCAGGGGAAGGGCTCCTACTCGGGGCGAACGGGCTGGTTGTTCGCTTTGGGTTGCGGGCGGTAGCCCGCGCTGCGCCCGTCGAAGGGTGAGGGGCCGCTTTCTCCGACAGGCTCCCAGCAGGCAGCTTGACTCCCCAGCCGTTCGAGGCCTTCCACCGCCCTGTTCCACCGGCTGTCGGCCCTCCCGATCGGACCGTTTTCCTGTCCGCCGGCCACCAGATTTCATTTGTCGGTGCGGTCTGCTTCGTAGTATGAAACGACATATTCACCATCACTCCGCAACCATCGAGGTGCCGGCCGCATGTCGCAGACTCTCATTTCCGCCTTGGTGCGTTCGTTTGCCGCGGCGCTGATTGCTGCCGTCGCGGCACCGGCGGGGGCAGCCTTCACGACTTTCGAGACCGGGGCTGTCCGGCCGCTGGCCATATCGCCGGACGGCAACCGGCTGTTTGCGTGCAACACACCCGACAACCGCGTCGAGGTGTTCGATATCGGCAGCGGCGGGACCCTGACCCTGGCGGCCTCCGTCCCGGTGGGACTCGAGCCGACCGCTGTCGCCCCCCGCACCGACACCGAGGTGTGGGTCGTCAACCATCTTTCCGACAGCGTCAGCATCGTCGACCTGAGCGCCAACCCGCCGCGCGTCGTACGCACGCTGCTGGTCGGCGACGAACCGCGCGACCTCGTGTTCGCGGGTCCGGGCCGCGCCCGTGCCTTCATTACGACCGCGCATCGCGGGCAAAACAGCCCCGTGGACCCGCAACTCACCACCGCCGGCGTCGGCCGCGCGGATGTCTGGGTGTTCGACGCCAACGCCCTCGGCGCCACCCTCGGCGGCACCCCGCTTACCATTGTCACGCTTTTCGGCGATACGCCGCGCGCCCTCGCGGTCAGCCCCGACGGCAACACCGTTTACGCCGCCGTGTTCCACTCCGGCAATCGGACCACGGCCATCAACGAAGGTCTGGTCTGCGACGGCGGCAGTGCAGCGCCGCCGTGCGTCTTTGGCGGCACCACTTATCCCGGCGGGCTGCCGGCCCCAAACGTCAACGTTCAAGGAATAAGCGGGCCGGAAACCGGCCTGATCCTGCAATACAACGGCAGCCAGTGGGTCGACTCGGCCGGACGCGACTGGAGCACCGCCGTCCGCTTCGACCTGCCGGATCGGGACGTCTTCGCCATCAACGCCGCCGCCAACCCGCCGGTGCAAATCGGCGGGGCAGCCGGCTTCGCGACCGGGGTCGGCACCATCCTCTTCAACATGGTGACCAACCCGGTCAGCGGTAAGCTCTACGTGTCCAACACCGAGGCCAACAACCTCACGCGTTTCGAAGGACCGGGAGGCGGTGGGAGCACAGTCCTCGGCCACCTGCACGAAGCCCGCATCACCGTGCTCGATGGCATCGGCGTCTCGCCGCGGCACCTGAACAAGCACATCGACTACGGCGTCCATCCCTCCCCCGCCGGGGTGAAGGAGCACAGCCTCGCCACTCCGGTCGAGATGGCGGTAACGGGCGACGGCACCAAACTGTACGTGGCGGCGTTCGGCTCCAGCAAGGTCGGCGTCTTCGACACCGCGGAGCTCGAGAACGACACCTTTGTCCCCAGTTCCGCCGCGCACATAAGCGTTGCGGGCGGAGGACCGATCGGCCTCGCGCTGGACGAACCGCGGGACCGACTCTACGTCCTGACGCGCTTCGACAACGGCATTGCCGTCGTCGACACGACCACCAACACCGAAGTCGATCGCGTGACGCTCTATAACCCGGAGCCCGCCGCTGTCGTCGACGGCCGCCAGTTCCTTTACGACGCGCGCCTGACCTCCAGCAACGGCGAGGCGGCATGCGGTGCTTGCCATGTCTTCGGCGACCTCGACCATCTCGGTTGGGATCTCGGGAACCCCGACGACACCGTCCTGAACAACCCCAACCCGTTCCGCCTCGGACCGAACGGCGACCCCGACTTCCACCCCATGAAGGGACCGATGACCACCCAGAGCCTCCGGGGCATGGCCAACCACGGGCCGATGCACTGGCGCGGCGACCGCACCGGGGGCAACGACCCCGGCGGCGATCCGCTCGACGAGGACGCCGCCTTCAAGAAGTTCAATGTTGCGTTCGAAGGTCTGGTGGGACGGACGGCGCCGCTGACGGATTCGGAAATGCAGGCCTTCACCGATTTCGTGTTGCACATCACCTATCCCCCCAACCCGATTCGCAACCTCGACAACTCGCTCACCCCCAACCAGCAACTCGGCCGGGACTTCTACTTCACCCGCCTCGCGGACGCCGGGCTGCTCACGTGCAACGGGTGCCATGCGCTGAACCCGGGCGCGGGCTTCTTCGGCAGCGACGGCTTCTCGAGCTTCGAGGGCGAGCCGCAGCACTTCAAGGTGGCTCACCTGCGTAACCTCTATCAGAAGGTCGGGATGTTCGGCATGGCGGCGACGCCGTTCTTCACCGGTGGCGGCACCAACGCCCACCGCGGCAACCAGATCCGCGGCTTCGGTTTTCTCCACGACGGCAGCGTCGACACCGTCTTCCGCTTCTTGAGCGCCAACGTCTTCCTGTTCAGCGGCGGCGATGCCGAGCGCCGCCAGGTAGAGAGTTTCGTGCTCGCCTTCGACAGCAACCTGGCGCCGATCGTCGGCCAGCAGATCACGCTCACCAGCAGCAACGACGCGGTAGTCGGCCCGCGCCTGGACCTGTTGGCCCTGAGAGCCGCGGCCGGCGAGTGCGACCTTGTGGTCAAGGGCAACCTCGCCGGCGAGGCGCGCGGCTGGTTCCGCAATCTCGCCGGCCAGTTCCAGGGCGACCGCGCGGCCGACGCGCCGGCGAGCCCGGCAACTCTACGTTCCCAGGCAGCCATCGGCGGGCAGGAGAGGACGTACCTGTGCGTGCCGCCCGGATCGGGCGTGCGCATCGCCGTCGACCGCGACGAAGACACCTACTTCGATCGCGACGAGATCGACGCCGGGTCGGACCCGGCGGACCCCGACAGCACGCCCGGGCCACTGCCCACGCCGACCCCCGCCGCCTGCGCAGGCAGTCAGAGCCTACAGCGCGCCCGCTTGCGCGTAACCCGCAACCTCCCGCCGGCCGGAGACGAGTCGCTGACGATCTCCGGCGAGGCGACGCTGTCCCCGGCGATCGATCCGACCGCCGATGGGTTTGCGTTTCAGGTCCAGGACCTCAACGGTCAGGCACTGTACGGTAGAAGCCTGCCAGCCGGCAGTGGCTGGACCATCAACTCCCGCGGGACGCGCTGGCGCTTCGACGATCGCCGCGGCGCGATGACCGGACAGCCGATTACGGTAACGATCGTCGACCGCTCGACGCGCGCGCCTGGCCTGTACACGGTGCGGGTCCGCGCCCGCGACGGCAGCTACCGGGTGGACCCCTCCGCGCTCCCGGTACGCGCGTTCCTGGGCTTCGGACCGGGGGCAAACCAGTGCGCCCAGCGTGCTTTCAGCCCCGCCGGCGGACCGCGGCCCGATTGCACCGCGTCGGGGTCAGGGAACACGATAAGCTGCCGGTAACTTCGACTGAACGCCCGGTGCACGATGGAATCGCGCCTGCAACCGCGCTGCCCTATCGATGGAGGACTCGGCGCTCTCATTACGTTCCGTCGGCCCCCGAACGGGAGGGCAAGGCAGTCGCGGTGCGGCCCGGCTCGGACGCCGCACCGCGACAATCCCGCCGCAAGTCAAGTCAACGGCACGACCAGTGACGTTAGCGCCGGGCCGCACCGCACAACGCCAAATCGCGCCCCCCGGGGTGACTGAAGAAACCCGAATGTCTATACTGAACCGCGGAGGTTCTCATGGGCGCAGACGCGGCCAGAATTGTCACCAGGTCCCGCCCCGGCGTCCACCCGATATCGCCCCAACTCGGGCTCTCTGGAATCCCGGCGACAAGCGGTTGGAATTACAGCGAAATAATCGATCACTTTCTTCTTGACAAATTTTTCGTCGGCGCGTTAAAAGACACTAGGTTCGACGGCCAACCGAGGCGGAACCCGAAACCCAGAAGGAGGAATAGATTATGTTGACGGCCAGGTATTTCGCAGTAGCGGCGGCGTTGCTGGTGTCGGGTGTCTTGGCGACCCCGGCGGCTCAGGCACAGACGCCGGCAAAATCGAAGAAGCACGATCTCGACATCACGCGAGCGTACGATCCGTGCCCGAACACGGTCATCGCGCCGGACGTGGACATCTGCACGCCGGTCGCGACGGATACGACTTCGGGTTGGATCCAGGCGAACGTGAAGGTGAAGCCGAGCGGTAAGGGCCCGACGGTGTACGCGAAGGGCAAGGGCTTCTCGGGCTCGGCACCGACGAAGGTCGGCCTGCGGCTGAGCCTGCGAACCACGAGCTCCACCAAGGTCTATCAGCTCGCGGCGCCGGTGATCTGCGGTACGACGAGCGGTTCGAGCTGCGGCTACTACTTCGCGGCCGCGGATGGCAAGATCAACGGCAAGCAGCTCCTGTATGACTGCTTGGTGAATGCCGGCATCAACAGCACCACCGCCGCTCAGATCGCGAAGGATAACATCGAGATCATGGACGCCGAACTGGTGAACTGCGACACGGGCGACGTGTTCGGGAAGCCGGGTATCCTGCAAGCAGCGTGGTAAGCAGCCGTAAGTAAGGGCGTATTATCCGTCTCGGTGAGTCTCGGCGCGCGCTGTGCGCCCGCAGCACGCGCGCGGTTCCCGGTTTCGTTCGGGCGCCGCAGTAACGTACGGCCGTCAACGTTCCTCAAAGGGGGACGGGAGTTGCACTCCGGCGGCACGGCGAACATCGACCTAGGCCGCTGGATGTGGCCGCGAACCTGAACGGGCCGGGTCCTCCCTTGGGAGGGCCCGGCCCGTTTCGTTACTGGCCGCTTCCAACGCCATCTCCCGGACTCACGAGCCCAACCGCGGCGCCCTGCTTTCGCCGCGCAGCACGCCGATCACCTTCCCGGCTGCCTCGCCCACGGTTTTACCGCGTAAACGACGACGGTCTGGTCCCAGCGTACGCTGTGACCGGGGCCGGTCTTGGTGTCGAGAGTCGGCGTCACCACCCAGTGGGCATGGCGCCCCACCGGCGTAAGAACGAACCCCGGCACTACCGGCGCCGGCGATCGCGTGTCGCCAATCCAGTACGTCGGCCGATCCCGGCAGAAATGCGCGACCCCGGCAATCAGCGACCCCTTGAAGCGTGACAGCAGGAACGCCGGCGCGTCGCGCTCCACCCACAGGGCTGGCGCAAAACCCCACGCGGCGAGGTCACGGTCGACCAGTAGACACGCTCCCGGCGGCACCAGCTTCGCCACGGCATCTATCGTTGCCGCGCCGCCACGATAGTGGGGCGCACCGCGCAACTGGGCCAGTGGCGGCATCTGGCCGGCCAGTGCCGCGACAAACAACAACCCCGCGACCGTCCAATGCCACCGACCCGCGGCGTACCGGCATAAGAAGGCCACCCCGAAGCAGAACGCCGGCACGACCACCGGTACCGCCCTGCGAACCAGCCAGATCGGCACCGGCGTCGCCTGCGGGGCGAGCATAAACTGCGCTACGGCAACCGCCATGAGAACGGTGAACACCCGCGCCACCGCATCTCGCGGCCTCATCTCGACTGTCCATAACGCCAGCCCCAGGGCCCCGACCGCCAGCGTCGGAACCCCGACGTACCCCGCAAGGAAGGCGAGATCCGCACCTCCGCGCTGCCACTGACCCCACAGCGCCAGACCTGCCGCGAAAACCACCAACGGCCAGACCCCGCGCCAGGCCGCGAAACGCCGCCGGCACAAGACGTAGAGCCCACCCACCGCCACGGCACCGCCGAGCGCCACCGTCGTACCCCATGACGCCTGCTCCCCCGCCCGCAACAGCCGTTGCCCGAACGATACGAAGATCGCCCAGTAATGCGTCCGGAACCAGAGCAAATGTGCCGCCGCGTGCACCCACAACACACCGGCGCAGGCCAGTATCCACAGCCGATCCACCCGTGACCGCCGCTCACCCAGCCAGAGCCCGATCGGCAGGGCAACACCGAGAAAAGCGACGTTGTCAAATCGCATCAGGCCGGCCATCCCGAACGCCAGCCCCGCGAGCACGGCGTCGGCCCGCCGCTGCGTCGCCCCCCACCGAGCGAGACACGCCAGCCCACCCCATAAGAAGAACTGCCCCGGAACCTCGGGCATGAGGAATCGACCGTACCAATTCTGGGGCGCCGACAGGGCCAGCAGACCGACGAATAGGATCGCCGTCACACGCCCACGGCTGCGTCCGGCGAATTCGAACATCGCCCATCCGCTCAGGCCGCCGAAGAGGACGACGATCCAGTGCATCGCCGCCGTCCCGACGAGCGCATGCGAAACCGCAACCCAGACGATCAGGAGATGATGAAATGCCGGGATCACCTCGCCACCGTCGAAGGTGGACAGGATGAAGCTGCCCACCAGCCTCGCATATGGCGGTTCCCCGTATATCCCCGTCACCGAAGGAAACAGGGCGTATTTCGCCATCGGCCCCATGAGGGGTACCACCGCATCGTCAATGATCAGGCTGCCGTGCCGGGACAGGTAAACTCCGGCTGCAAGATACGCGGCGGAATCGGATCCAAGAACCCGCGTGTCGAGCGGCGGCAACAGCAACACCGACGACAGACCGAGCACCGCCAGTCCCTGCAGGTCGCGGCGGTCGTATGCCGGCGGACGGCGGCCACGGCCCACGGCCGCCCCCGCGCCCGCCACCGCAGCCATGCCCAGCAACAACGCCGGCAAAGAGAAGACGCCGAACTCCGCCAGCACAAACCCCAGCCACGAAGAGCAACACGCGCTGAGCAGTACCTCCCGGAACAGGCGGCTGCCGTCGTCCACGCCGTGCGCCGTCCGCCGCAGCAAATAATGGCCCGGAGCGTACAGGCACAGATAGGCAGCGAGCAGGATCGGCAGGAACAACATATACGCGGTCGGAATCGCCGGTTGGCCGGGACTGCCGAGCAGCCCTATCCGACCGACAAAGCAAGGGTCAAGGGCGCGGCGGGACTATGAATTTCCTTGAAACTGCCCTGCGCCAATGTCAGGGTCTTACGGTACCCGGCAATGCCCCTGCCCAAGCTGATCATCCAGGTCCCCTGCTTTAACGAGGAGGAGCACCTCGCGATCACCCTGCGCGATCTCCCCCGTCACGTCCGCGGTGTCGGTACGGTGGAGATCCTCGTGATCGACGACGGCTCGAGCGATCGCACCAGCGACGTGGCCCGCGCCAACGGCGTCGACCACATCCTGCGCCTGCCCAACAATCGCGGGCTGGCGTATGCCTTCCGCGCCGGCCTCGACGCCGCCCTGCACCTCGGGGCTGACATCATCGTCAACACGGATGCCGACAACCAGTACTGCGGTGCCGATATCGAAGAACTGATTCAGCCGCTGCTCGCCGGCGCCGCGGTGATGGTCGTCGGCGACCGCGACCCGCGCAACCTGCGCCACTTCTCGCCCTCCAAACGCGTGCTGCAGCACTACGGTAGCTGGGTCGTGAGAACCCTGTCCGGCACCAAGATCCCCGACGCCACCAGCGGTTTCCGCGCCCTGAACCGCGATGCGGCAATGCGCCTCAACGTGCTGTCCGACTTCACGTACACTCTGGAAACCATCATCCAGGCCGGCAAGAAGAAGCTGCCGGTCACCCACGTGCCGGTACGCACCAACCCCGAGCTGCGCGAGTCGAAGCTCTTCAACAGCACCTGGAGCTACGTCAAGCGCTCCGCGGCGACCATCCTGCGCATCTACGCGCTCTACGAACCCCTGAAGGTGTTCTCCTTGATCGGCGGGACGCTCATCCTGATCGGCACATCGATCGGTATGCGCTTCGTCTACTACTACTTTACCGAAGGCGGCCGCGGACACCTGCAGTCCCTGATGCTGACGGTGCTGCTGATCATCATCGGCTTCCAGACCGTACTCATCGGTCTCGTCGCGGACCTCATCGGCTCGAACCGTTCGCTCATCGAGGACCTGCTCTTCCGTCTGCGGCGCATCGAGCTGGGCGAACGGGGCAACGGCAACAAGGTGGAGACCGTCGTCCGCGGCCCGACCCTTGTCCAACGCGCCAAAGGAGACCATTCGTGAGCCCCGGCTGCGGCGCCCCGGAGCGGCCGCCGCAGCGCGTGTGTTTCTTCGGCACCTACGCGCGCCAGCACACGGCCACGCGCCTCCTGCTGCGCGCCTGCCATGCCGCCGGCGTCGAGGTCGTCGAGTGTCACCGGCCGCTCTGGGAAAAAACCCGCCACAAACACGCAACCTATTTCGGCGCCCGCTCGGCCGCCGTCCTCGCCAGCCAGTACGCCAGCGCCGCTTTCGCCCTCGCTCGTAATCGCCGCCGCCTCCGGGACGTACCGCTCTACGTGATCGGCTTCAACGGCCAGCTCGATAGCCTGTGGTTGCGTCTGCTGCTAGGCCGCGAGCGTACACCCGTGGTGGTCGCCCCGCTGGTGACCCTCAGCGAGACCCTGGTCGACGACCGTCAGGTGTTTCGTGCCGGTTCGTGGCGCGCGCGCGGCGCCGCCAGCATCGATCGGCTCAGTCTGGCGACGGCGACCCGGGTCGTCATGGACACCGACGCCCACGGCCGCTACGTCGCCGACAACTTCGCCGTGCCGGCCTCGACCATATCCACCTGGCATCTCGGAACGGATACGAGCGTTTTCGCACCCACCCCGCTGCCGCGCGACCGCCGCCCCTTGCGCGTGCTGTTCTACGGGTCGTTCCTGCCCCTGCACGGGATTCGCACGGTCGTCGAGGCGGCGGCCCGGCTCGCCCACCGCTCCGATCTCGAGTTCATCCTCGCCGGCGGCGGCCCCGAACACGCCACGGCAATCGCTCTGGCGCGCGATGCCCGACTGACTCGGATCGGGTTCGTCGAGTGGATGTCCTACGAAAGCCTCGCCGAGCTCGTCGCCAGTGCGCACATCTGCCTCGGCATCTTCGGCACCTCGGACAAGGCGCGCATGGTGATACCCAACAAGGTGTACGAAACGGCGGCCCGCGGACGGCCCATCGTCACCGCCGACACGCCCGCAATCCGCGAGGTGTTCGCGCACGGCGAGACCGCCTGGCTCTGCCCGGCCGGGGACGCCGGAGCTCTCGCCGAAGCGATCGCCACCCTGGCGGACGCCCCGCGGCTGCGCCAACGCCTCGCCGAGGGCGCCGCGGCACTGCTGGCCGACCGCTTCGCCCCCGGCGCCCAGGGCCGGCGTCTGGCCGCCATCTTCGCCGCCGCCACCCACCACCGCCCATGAGTGCCACGGTCGGTATCGTCGTCCTCAACTGGAACGGCGACAGGGAAACGACCGCCTGCATCGCCTCGCTGCGCGCCCAGCACTACCGCGAGAGCTTTATCGTTCTCGTGGACAACGACTCCAACCCCGACGTGCGTGCCCGTCTGGACCGTGCCTTCGGTGACGCCCACGACGTCGAGTGCTGCTGGCTCGACACGAACCGCGGCTATGCCGGCGGCATGAATGCCGGCCTCGCCGTCGCCTGCCGCCGCGGCGCCGATCTGCTGGTCGTCATCACCCAGGACGTCGTCTTCGCGCCGGGCGCGCTGGCCGCTCTGGTCGCGGGCGCCGCCGATACGGGCGCCGGCATCGTCGGCCCGCGGGTGCTCGACGCGCGCCGCGCGGGACACGTGCTCTCCATCGGCGAGCGCGTGTCGGTGCCCCTGCTCTGCGTGCCGCGGACATTGCTGCGCTATCGCGTTCCCCGCTCGCGGCCTTACGCGGTCGGCGGCGTCATGGGCTGCGCAATGCTGCTGACGCGCCGCTGCGTCGATGCCGTTGGGGGCTTCGACCCGGAGTTCTTCGCTTACTACGAAGAGGTCGACCTCTGCCTGCGCGCCCGACGGCACGGCTTCGGTATCGCGTGTGCACCCGAGGCTGTGGTAACCCATGACGGCATGCGGGGATTTGCGGCCGGGTTCACCGCCGTCAGCGCCGAGCTCAAAGCGCGCAACCTGATTCGACTCATCCGCCGCTGGGCCCGACCCGCCGACTATCTCATCCTCCTGCCCACCTACGCCCTGCTGCTGGGAGGTAGCGCCGCCCTTTACGCCGCCCGACGCCGCACCGACGTGCTGAGCGCGCTCTGGCACGGCATGATCGCCGGCCTCCAGGGCAAGAGCGGCCCCCCGAACCATTAACCCCCCACGACCCCAAGCCCCCCATGCGCATCGGCATCGGCGCCATTCTCGGCACGCTCGGCGGACCCGCCACCTACGCCCGTGCGCTCGTCACCGCCCTGGCCGCGATCGATTCCGACCACGAGTACGTCGTCATCACCGACGCCCCCGACACCCTGGGGGTGCAGGCCCCCAACGTGCGCTGCGCGGTGGCCCGGTTGCCGACCCCCTTCTTGCAGCCGGTCTGGGACCACCTCTTCGTCCCCATTGCCGTGCGCCGCCACCGCCTGGATCTTTACCACGGCACCAAGGGCATCCTGCCGGTGTGGACCGGCTGTCCGGCCGTGGTGACCGTGCACGATCTCGCCGTCTATCGCCAGCCCGAAACGTTCGCGTGGTTGCAGCGCATCCACCTGCGCAGCCACACCCCGCTGGCCGTGCGCCGCGCGGCGCGCGTCATCGCAGACAGCGAATCGGCAAAACGGGACATCCGCGAGCGATTCTCGGTGCCGGACGAACGCGTAACCGTCATTCCCCTGGCAGCCGCGCCGATATTCGGTCCGGCACCGTGCGCCGACGACGCACGCATTGCCGCCGCCATGGACCTTCCCGCCCGTTACGTTCTCTATGCGGGTACGATCCAACCGCGCAAGCACGTCGAGCTGCTCGTCGACGCGTTCGGGGGCGTGGCCCACGGCGACACCGCACTTCTGATCGCCGGGCGTGCCCGCCCTGGGTACCAGCCGGCGTTTCTCACCCGCCCGCCACCGGGGGTGCGCTATCTGGGTCCCGTCGGCGACGCCGAACTGGCGGTGCTCTACCGGCGTGCGGACGCGCTGTTCAGCCTGTCTGGCTACGAGGGGTTCGGCCTCTCCCTTCTCGAGGCCATGACAAGCGGCTGCCTGGTGGTCGCGGGACGGAACAGTGCCGTGCCCGAGGTGGTGGGCGACGGTGGCATCCTGTTGTCAGAGTTTACGCTGCCGGCCGTGCGGGAAGCCCTCGGCCGCGTGCTGGCAGGCGATCCGTCGCTCGCGGTCCTGCGCGCTCGCGGCCTCGAACGGTCCCGGCAGTACAGTTGGGAAGCGACGGCGCGCCGGACGCTGGCGGTATACGAAGCGGCGCAGCCGAACCGCTGAAACCTACCCGACTCCTCCCCTCGCCTGTCTTTCGGGCGACAGAACGACTCACCCGCCACCGCGCCCTTCTCGGACGAGGCAGGTGCACATCTATCCCGGGCGGAGATTTCGCCCACGTAACAATGTTACGCGATTCTTAACGTCCTATGGACGGGAGATGCGGGATTGGCAGGGCACGCCGCCCTACAAGCGGCGGTTTGAAGTGACCGAGGTGAGCAGTACAACGCCAGTGAGCAGTACAACGCCAGATGGAAAGAAAGGGAGGACAAGGAAATGAGGAACGTAGGGAATAGGTTGTTCGCGTATGCGGTCGCCACAGTCGCGATTGCCTCTGTCGCGCAGCCGGCGCGGGCCTACGTGGGTCCGCTGCTAACCTGCGCCCCGACCGTCGGGACGCTCGCACCCGTAACGTTCAAACCGGGGCTGGACTGCGACGAGGAAATCCACAGATTCGATACCAGCGTAATGCTGGATGGCTGCGCAACCGGTCCGGCCAACTGGGACTGGTGGGCATATGGCAGGTACGGGAGCCGCATATCGCAATTTAACGCCGACAGGGTCACGAAGGCATCTGTCTCGCTCAAGGGGTCGATGTTCGGAAGCTGCAACTTCTACGACAGCGAGCCGTGGGGCAGCCCCGGGGTCGCAGCGCCCAGCGCATCCGGCAAGCTTAGACTGTACGACGCAAACGGCTTCCGGATATTTGGCGGCTCAGGCGAGTTCTTCGCCCGCATCGTCGACGACTTCGACTTCTTCGACCCCGCGTATATAGTGCTCGGCATCATGACCAAAGGCTTCGGCGCCGGCGCGAAGATTAACCTTCGCCTCCAGTACGACACGGGAAACCCTTACAACGCTGAGGTCTTAGGGTGCAGCATATCTGGCATCGATCCCTGTCCAGTCGAGGCACCGCAGATCACAGTGCACCTGATGACCAGCTATCTCAGCTATCTTGAAGTGTATTTTGGCGGCGAGGGAACCTGCACGGGGACCGGCACCCCGTTGAAGTGCTGCACGGGCGAGGGTACCGGCTCGACCTGTCAGGGGCTCTAATCTCCCATACGCCTGGCGCCGGAAACGAACGCCGCGCCGACCCGGAAACGCAGGGTCGGCGCGGCGTTCGTATCGGAGCCGCGGCATGGATAAGCCGGACGAAACGTCGCTACAACCAGGCGGGGCCTACCCGCCCCACCCCGATCGCGGATTCCCCCCTGTCCATCGCATTTTGTCCGTGATATAAGCCTCGGCATCGCGCATACTAGTTGCCGTTGGGTATGCGCCCGGGGCGGCCGGGCATTAATGGGGCGGGGCACAGAGGGAGAACGCGATGCGCAAAGCGCTGCTAGCCGTAGTACTGACCCTGCCTCTGGCATTCGTGGCCACCGCCGCGTCGGCACAGTGCACCGGGGCGCTGGGCACCAACCCCTGCGCACCCGGCGGCGGCTCGCGAGTTTCCGAGTGCCAGATGGAATGGCTGTTCCAGCCCATGCCCAAGCGACTCATGAACGGGGTGCCGATTGCCGACACGTCCAGAAGCATCCAGCGCAATCGAATCATCTGCTACGAAGGCGACCCCCGTTGCGACTTCGACGGCAGCTACACGAACAATAGCTGCACGTTCCAGACCCAGGTGTGCATCAATAACGGCGACCCGCGCTTCCCCAAGTGCGTGCCCAGCAGCCTCGCCAACTTCGAGGTGCTGCGTCCCAGGCCCGGCTCGGGCACACCCACGGACGCCGCGAACCTGGCGACCCTCGAAGGGCAGTTCGGTAGCGGCGGCTTCGGCGTGACGGTCGTTCGCGGCTCTACCATCGCGTCTCCCGGCTCCCCGAACGGCGCGGCCAACCTCTGCAGCGCATCTCTCTCGCTCGTCGTCCCCCTTACGTGGACAGGCGGCACCTCTTACACATCCGGTATCCGGCGCCTCCGGACTCAGACCACGAGCCCCGCGGGCAGTCGCGACGCCGACTCGCTCCTGCTCATCTGCCGCGCCAGCACGTGCGGAAACGGCATTGTCGAGACCGACCACGAAACCTGCGACGACGGCAACCGCGCCAACGGCGATAGCTGCAACCAGGCCTGCCAGATCGAGACCGGACCCACGGCGACGCCCACGGTAGCGGGCCCCACCAATACGCCGACCGAAACGCCAACCGTCACCGTCACGCCCACGGTGACGAACACCCCCACGATCACAAATACCCCTACGATCACGAACACCCCCACGATCACGAATACACCGACCATCACCAACACCCCCACCGTCACCGCAACGCCGACCGAGACGGCGACCATCACCCCGACCCCGAGCGTGACCCCCACCCAGGGAGCGATTACTATTCCGCTCCGGATTTTCCCCGGCGGCGGTGCGCCGCTGACCTGTCAGGGCACCTGCTCGGGCGGGCCGACTCCGGGCAAGGTCTGCGGTAACAACGCCGACTGCGGCAGCGGCGGTACCTGCGCCGGCAGCAAGAAATGCTCTGGCGGACCGTACGCGAATCAGTCCTGCACGACCGCCGGCCAGTGCAACGGCTGTACGCCGAACACCCGGTGCACGGGCGCCGGTGTACCGGTGGCCTGT
>JAKLJW010000026.1 GCA_023150935.1 Candidatus Binatia bacterium
ACTCTCCCGCGCATCAGGTCCGGCAACTGGCGTAGCTCGCCGAGCAGGCGCTCGCGCCGGGCCTCGAGCTGGGAGCGGTGGCGGTTCGTCATATCGGACACGCTATAGCGCTTGCCCAATCGCATCTGTCAAGGCCTTCCGACTCCACCCGGCGGGTTTTCCGAACCCCTTTGGGCTACTGGGTCTTCACCGCTTAGCGCCGGATCAGGGCCGTACCTGCGCTATTGACGGATCGCAGTGGATATCGTAGCGCGGCAACTCCCTTTGTTGGGCAGTTGGAAGATGACCGATCTGCCGATAGCCGAAATGCAGCCCGTCATCGGAGGACCGCGCGTGGTCCTCCGGCCGTTTCGACGCGAAGACGCCGCCGCCGTCGAGCGGCTCGCCGGTGCGAGAGAGATTGCAGACACCACCCTCCGGATCCCGCATCCCTACCCGGAAGGAGCAGCCGCGGCTTGGATCGCGACGCATGCGCCCGACTGGGCCGCCGGGAAGAATGTTCACTTCGCCATCGCCTTCCCGTGCGGCGAGCTCCTTGGCGCCATCGGCCTGGAACTTGCCCGTGAGCAAGGATGGGCCGAACTCGGGTATTGGGTCGGTCTTCCGTATTGGAACAACGGCTACTGCACCGAGGGCGGCATCTTGGTCCTGAAGTTCGCTTTCGGAGATCTGGGGCTGCACCGGGTTCAAGCGCGGCATCTCGTCCGCAACCCGGCATCGGGCCGCGTCCTGGAGAAACTCGGGATGCGCCGCGAGGGCATCCACCGCGAGGCGGTGAGGAAGTGGGGTCGGTTCGAGGACGTCGCGAGTTACGCGACCCTCGCTTCGGAATGGGAAAGAGAAGGCCGGAAGTGACGGCTCTGCCCGACCGGAACACAACTCGGCCCGCAGAAACGACGGACCTTCTCGCCGGCTCGAGTGTGCCGGGCGCGCACGCCCACGACCGTGACCGTCACCCGGGGTCCGCCGATTCGCTTCGCTCGAAGAACTTGCGCTGCATGGACCCCTGCCGTGTCGGTGCGGATACGTTCGAGGGTGGGAGCCGAACTGGTCCGTGCCGGCAGCGCGCTGGAAAGCCGCACGCGGCGCCTGGCCGGCGTTCAGCAACCGAGCACGATCTTGCCGAACGCGCCCGGTTCCATCACCAGGCGATGCGCCGCCGCCGCTTCGGCCAGGGGCAGCTCGCGGCCGACGATCGGTCGCAGTACCCCGGCTTCGAGACCTGCCGCGATCCCCGCGTAGGCCGCGAGGAGATCGTGTTCCGGCGCCACCAGTAGCGACATCCCACGCACGTCGGCGTCGCGCCGCATCAACTCGCGCGGATTGATTTCCACCGACCCGCGACTGCCGATGACGACGACGCGCCCCCGCGGCGCCAGCACTTCAAGGTCTTTGCCGAGGTTCGCATTGGCGAGCATTTCGAGGACGGCGTCGACGCCGTGCCCGCCGGTCGCGGCGAGGACGGCGCCGAGATAGCCCTCGCTGCCGTGGTCGAATGCGTGGTGGGCCCCCTGTTCGCGCGCCAACTCCCGGCCCCGATCCGTTCCCGCCGTTGCCACGACTCTGCAGCCGTGTGCACGGGCCATCTGAATTGCAGCAATGCCGACGCCGCCGCTGCCGCCGTGGATCAACACCGTTTCCCCGGGAAGCACCCGCGCACGTTGAAACAGCGCCCGGTACGCGGTTCCGTAGGGGATACCCAGCGCGGCACCGGCGGCGAAACCGACACCGTCGGGCAGCGGATGCACCTGGCGCTCGACGCACACCGCCCGCTCGGCGTACGCCCCGCTGAGCGTCCCCGCGGTAAACACGCGGTCGCCGGCACGCCAGCGGGTAACCCCACTGCCGACGGACTCGACGACCCCGGCCGCGTCGAGCCCGGGCGTGTACGGTAACGGCGCACCGTATCCCTGAGTCCCAGCGCGAATATAGGTGTCGACCGGATTGACGCCCGCGGCATGCACTCGCACAACCACCTGTCCGGGCCCAGCCTGCGGGTCCGCCAGGTCGACGTAATCGAGTACTTCGGGACCGCCGTGCGCGGCGACGCGGATGGCTTTCATACCAGGCCGGCGGTTAGCCCCAACGCCACCCACCCCAACCCCCCGATCCGCGGCATCCTTACCCGCACGTGGAAATTCCCCCGTCGACCGGGATGACCGTGCCGGTCAGGTAGGCGCCGGCGCGCGAGGCGAGGAAGATCGTCGCGCCGGCCATGTCTTCCGGCTCGCCGATGCGGCCGAGCGGGCAGGCGCCGACGATGGCGTCGCGGAAGTTGCGCAGAGTCTCGGCCATCATCTTACTCTCGAACGGCCCGGGCGCGATCGCGTTCACGGTAATGTGTCGCGGGGCAAGCTGATGCGCCAGCACGCGCGTAAGATGATGTACGGCAGCCTTGCTGGCGGAGTACGCGTAAGTTTCGAGCACCGGCGCGCGCAAGCCGTCGATCGAGCCGATGTTGATGACCCGTGCGGGGTCCTGCGGCGTGGCCGCCTTCACGAGTAGATCGAGCATCGCCCGGGTGAGGTGGAATACCGACTTGACGTTCAACGCCAGCACCTTGTCCCATGCCGCGTCGGGGTACTCGGCCAGCGGCGCTCCCCAGTTGGCGCCGGCATTGTTCACCAGCACGTGCACGGCGGATTCCCTCGCCGCCACGGCGGCCGCGAGCGCCTTCGTCCCGGCCTCCGTGCCGAGATCGGCCGGCACCGACACACACGTCCCGACCTTCGACAGCTCGCCGGCGACCTGGTCGCAAACGTCCGCCTTGCGCGAGGAGATATAGACTCTGGCCCCGTTCTCGACGAAGCCCCGGGCGATCATGAGTCCGATACCGCGAGAGCCGCCGGTTACGACGGCAACCTTGCCTGCGACCGAGAACAAGTTCTTCACCAGGTGCCCTCCTCGAACATGGCGTCGAGCTTGCCGGCTCGCCGCCGCAAGAACTCCCGCTGCTGCGGGTGCGTGAGAATGTACAGATCGCGGCGCTCGATACCGCGCACGACACGGCGCGCGACTTCCTCGGCCGGAATAGTTCCGCCCTTCATTTCCTCGGCAGGCGGGAGCACGGGTTCGGGGCCCGGGTTGCGCAAGTGCGCCGGGCGCATCCGCACCGTGTTCTCGTTGATATTCGTGGCAACGATCATCGGGCAGAGCACGCTGACACCGATACCCAGCGGCTTCAGCTCGCGGTGCAGCGATTCGGTCAGACCGACGACGGCGAACTTGGAGGCGCAGTAGATCCCGAGCCACTCCATGCCGACGAGGCCGGACATCGAGGCCGTGTTGACGATGTGTCCACCGGCGCCCTGCGCGACGAGCAGCGGAACGAAGCATTCGACCCCGTGTACGACGCCCCAGAAGTTCACGGCCATCGTGTACTCCCAGTCGCGGTGGGTTGCCGTGCTCATCTGGCCGAAGAGGGCGACGCCGGCATTGTTGCAGACGATGTGCACGGCGCCGAAGCGCTGCCGGGCCGCCTCGGCCAGGGCCCGTACGCTCTCGAGGTCGGTAACGTCCGTCCGTACCCCGAGCGCCTCGCCGCCGGCCGCCGTCAGCTCGCCCACGGCGCCGGCGAGCGCGGCGTCGTCCAGATCGGCAAGCACCAGCTTCGCGCCGCGCGCCGCAAACGCACGCGCCATGGCCATGCCGATCCCGCCGGCCCCGCCGGTGATCACCGCCACCCGGTCTTTGAAAGGATCGCTCATCATCGGCTGGAGTAGCACGCGGCCACCGGCGATGAAAACATCCCCGACCACGCTCCGGTCCCCGTGTTACCTTCGACTCACTTGAACGCGTCGATCAGCTCTTGCAACGCTACCAGTTGCCCGCCCCGGGTCGACGACGGCACCAGGATGGGGGTCTTCAGACCGGTGGCATACCAGGCTTCGAGTCCATCCCGCACCTCGGCAGCGGTTCCGAACAGGGTGCAGTCGCGCAGCCACCTGTCGCTCATCAACGACGGCAGCTTGTCGTGTTCGCCACCTTCGATGGCGGCCTGGATGGCGCGCATCTCGTCTTCGTAGCCGGCCTCGATCCAGTACGCCCGATAGTTGGGCAACATGACGTAGCCGGTAAGCGTCTTGCGATTGACGGCCGCGGCGGCGGCCCGGTCGTCGGCGATGCACACGGGAATCATGTTGCCGATGAAGAAGTCGCCCTGACGCGCCGCCGCGGGAAGAAACGAGATCGAGGCGGCCATGTGCGAGCGGGCGGCGTTGGCCCAGACCGCACCCTGGGCCAGTTCGGCGGATAGTTCCGCCATCTTGCGTCGCAGCGCCGCGAACACGATCGGCGGCAGGGTCCCCCAACGCTGAGCGCCCTTCTGCAGTTGAGCGGTGAACTCCCGCACGTCAGCCAGCGGCTTGCCGGTGCGCACACCGAGGCGGTCGGTCACCGGGGCATGGCTGATACCGATGCCGAAGCGGAAGCGGCCGCCGCTCAGCTCGTGGATCATGGTGACGCTCTGGGCGTAGTCGAACGGGTGGCGCGTATAGATGTTGGCGATGCTGGTGCCGAACGAAATCTCTTTCGTACAGAAGGCCAGCGCCTCGCACAGGCCGACGTTGTCGCCGAAGCTCGGGCAGTAAATCCCGGCGAAGCCCTGGCGCTCGACTTCGGCCGCGGCTTCGAGTGTGGCGCGCCGCTTGCCGGCCATGGCCGCCAGACTGACCGCCGGTTTGCGCAGATTGGTAGGCATGGCGCGGGCTACTCCTCTTCCTCGATTTCGCCCTGTTCGCCCCACCGCAGCTTGCAGCGCTCGGAGCAGAAATAGTGCGTCCAGTTGTCCACGACCACGATTTCGGGGCTTTCGGCGGTTTCGGCGGGAATCGCCGCGCCGCAATGTTCGCAATTCTTCGGTTCGGGCATGGGAGAGCCTCCTCGGGACGCTGGGACAGCGCCGTCGCTGCAACGCGAGATGCAGTCGATAACACGGGAGGCCACGGGAGGCCACGGGGTACCGCGGCCCGCGACCGTCCCCGCGACCGTCCCCTTGCGGCACTCGACCGGGAGGCGTATGGGGGGGCGCCTGAGGGAGGTATCCGTATGGCGAGCGTCGCAGCCCTGATGGTCACGGAAATGGTAACCGCTAGTCCCACGGAAACCGTGGCCGAGGTCGCGCGGCGGATGGCGGACAACAAGATCGGCGCGGTGCTGGTCGTCGACGGCCAGCGGATCGAGGGCGTCTTTTCCGAACGCGATCTGCTCAACCGCGTCGTCGCCGACTTTCGCAATCCGGAAACGACGAAGCTCGAACACGTCTGCACCCGCGACATCGTGACCATCGACGTCAAGGCACCGGTGAAAACCGTGCTGGACATCTTCCGGGAGAAAAAGATCCGCCACCTGCCCGTCGTCGACGGCGGCAAGCCGGTGGGCATTCTGTCGGTGCGCGATTTCCTCGAGTACCTCGTCGGCGGACTCGAACGTTACATCGACGACCTGCGCTACAAGCGCGAACTCGCCGAGGGAGTCGACCCCTACGACCATATCGGCGGGTCGTACGGCAAGTAACGGCACCATCCCATAACGCGCTGCCGTTGAGCTGCGGCGGGCCAATGGATCGCCGCTATAGCCCGTCGCCAGCTCGAACGGCGGGTTAGCCTCGGCGGTGCTGCCACTCCGCCGGATCGCGACTCGCGTGCAACACCGCGAGCACGATAGTGATGTCGCCTTCCACGGCGAAGTAGACGGCGTACGGAAAGCGCCTGACGAGCGCGTGACGAATGCCGCCGCGCAGTTCCTGGTACTTGAGCGGGCTGTCGGCGATGCGGTTGTACGATGCCCGAACTTCATCCAGAAACTCGACGCCGAGCCCTGCCTGTTCCGTCTCGTACCATTCGAACGCCGCCTCCACATCGAGATCGACGGACGGCTCCGAGATCAACCGAGACTTGGTCACCGCGGCTTCTTGGCCCTCTCGGCCAAGCGATCGATCACTTCGTATGCTGAGCGAGCACGACTCGGATCACGCCGGTATTCGGCGAGGCGTTCCTCGGCGACTTGCAAGTGGCTCTCCGGAACGGGTAGCTCTCCCGGCCGCTCGGCAATTCGATCCCACAGGTCCTGCAGATATCGAACCTGTTCGGTCTTCGACAGTTCCGTGAAACCAGGTGGCTCGGCAATCGTTGTCTGTTGCATGCTTCGATCCTCGGCCCCGACAATACCGTAAGCCCCGTGCGGCCGCCAATGGTGGAGGCTAACGGCGCGGTTCAGGCGCGGCGGCGCTGCCAGCCGGAAGCTCCCGCCGCCGCATAGCCGGCCGGCGCCTCGGCGACGCTGTAGCCGCGCCGACCGAGCTTGGTCAGCATGGCGACCACATCGCACCCGGGCCTGCACACACAATGGCCGGCGTCCTTTCGCAAAAGAACCGTCCCTCAAGAGCGGAGTTATGGCCATCGCACGGCCGCATCGCCGTGCGCCGAGCGTGACCGGCCGGTTATCGCTGTCACCCCGATGACGATTGCGAGCCGGTAGGCAACGCCGCCGCCGGCAATCTGCCGGCGTTCCCCGCATCTAAAGCAGGCTGCCCGGGCTGGCCTTCGGCTTGCTCCACTGCAACGGCGACCCGTTTCCGCGGCCGCGGCACACGTGGCCGGGGCGGGCGCGAAAGGGAGCAGCCATGGGTCTGAGCCGCAACGTATCGATCGTACGCCGCAGCATCCGCCTGCGCATCCCGCCCTGGTCTCGCCATGCGATCTGCGCCGCCGGAACGGTCGTGGTACTCGCGGCGGTAAGTCCGCCGCTGCTGCACGCTCAGGATCTCGTCGCCCTCGCAGCGCCGGTGCTCGAGCGGACGGCGGGATCGACCGGGGCAACGACGCAGCCGGCCGAGAAGAGGCCCGACTTTCACCGCATCGACCTGCACTCGGTTCCGGCGCAGCGAGCGCCGGAACCGTTCACCCTGCGCGACTTCAGCCTCGGGTACAGAGCTGCGCCATTCACCCTCGGGCTGGCCGAGATCGGCCCCGATCCGGTCGATTGCTCGTTGGTGACCACCGCGCCGGCTGCCGGCCGCACGGCCGGCGGCCGGGCGTGTGCACAACCGATTCGCGTGAATCTGCTCTGGTGGTGAGGAAGCGCGACCGGAGGGGGGCGCGTCGCGCTTACTCTTGCGCCCGCACGAACGCCGGGCGCGAGGCCAGCCGGCCCACGTACTCCTGCAGTACCGGGAAACCCTCCAGCAAACCGAGGAACTGACCCCACGCCAGGGTCGAGCCGACCATCACGTCAGCGGTGCTGAACTCGTTCCCGAGCAGGTATTGCTTGCCTTGCAACGCGCCGGAGAGCACCTCGGCCACCTTCTTCCACGCCACTCTGCCCGCTTCGACTTTGGCCGGCGAGCGCTCTGCCTCGGGCAGCCTGACCGTGTTCATGAACACGTCGATAAGCGGCGGCTCCATGGTCGCGATGGTGTAGACGATCCACTGGTAATAGGGACCGCGCACCGGCGAGCCAACCGGCGGAGCCAGCCGCTTCTCCGGATACTTGTCCGCCAGGTAGGCGCAAATGGCCGCCGACTCGATCAAGGCCAGGTCGCCGTCGACCAGTGCCGGCAGTGCCCCGTGCGGGTGTATTTTCAGGTAGTCCGGGGCCTTGTGCTCCTGCTTCGACATGTCCAGAGTCACCAGCTCGTACGGTACTCCGATCTCCTCCAACAACCAGCGCGGGCGTATCGAACGCGACTGCCTGGCGTGATACAGCTTCATCCGTGTCCTCCTAACGCAACGTTGCGAACAGTGCGGGTATACTGTCTGAGCGTCGCCGTCGTGTCGACACCCTGCCGAACGGCGCACTGAAGCCGGTCCCCGGTCGAATTCCGGAACGAAGCCGGAACGGCCCGCCGCATGGACGTCTTACGCGGCCCGGCGTAAGGTTGGGCGGCTATGATCCTGCTCGCTGCCGTGCTGCTGCTTTCCTGGTCCACCGTCCTCCGATGCCACGAGGCCTTTGCCGAGGTCACACCGATCCCGAGTGCGGGCTGCGGCGCGACGACCGTGGCACACGGGCGCCCGCTGGATCGGACCATCTCCGTCGACGGCGTCGAGCGGCACTATCTGCTCGACGTCCCCGAAAGCGTGCGGGCCGGCAAGCCCGCACCGGTGTTGTTCGATTTCCACGGTCTCGGACACAGCGGGGCCGGGGTCTGGCGGGTATCCGAGTTCAAGGACATAGCGGCGCGTGACGGATTCATCGCCGTGTATCCCGACGGCTTGCCCGTGCGGCTCATCGGCCGCAGCGGTGCAGGGTGGGAGATTTACAAGATCGCCGGCAACCGCGACGTGGACTTCGTCCGCGCCCTCCTCGACTATCTCGAACGCACGTATTGCGTCGACCGCGCCCGCATCTTCGCCACCGGCTTTTCGAACGGCGGCTTCCTGAGTCACGTGCTCGCGTGTGCGCTGCCGGATCGCGTCGCCGCTGTCGCTTCCGTCAGTGGGGGCCGGGTGACGGTGCCGTGCACGCCCGGGCGTGGCGTCCCGGTGCTCATCATTCACGGCCGACAGGATACCGTCGTTCCCGTGGAGCAGGCCCGGCAGGCCCGTGACTTCTGGATACGGCACGACGCCTGCCGCGAGAGCGCCAGCAACGGTTGCGAATACCACCGCGAGTGTCGCGACGGGGCCGAAGTACGGTACTGCGAAGGCGACTTCGGCCACCGCTGGCCGCCCGCGGCCACGCAGCAGATCTGGGATTTCTTCCGCGCCCATCCCATGCCCGGGAAGTGACTCGGGCGAGTCTATCGGCCGGGCTGCGCGCTGTCGGGTTCGACGACTTCCTCGACGGTAAAGGGAACGCGCCGGCGAAAAGGTTCCGCGCGAATCGGGCAGTCGGACACCTCGCACACCGCGCACAGCGACCGCCGGCACGGATCGAGGTGAAACACGAACGAGCCTTCGATGGCGCCGGCGGCAAGCAGCCGTCGCTCGAGCGCGTCGGCGGTGTCGTGCGCGCGATCCACCGTCCAGAACTCCGGCATGACCAGGTGCGCTTCGACGTAGCTGAACCGGCCCGAACGAATGGCGCGCACCTGATGGACGCGGATCACGCCGGGTTCGGGCGTGGCGTTGAGGATCGCGACCAGCCTGCCGAGTAAAGTCACGTCCTCGGCATCGAGAAGGCCGCCGGCGGCTTGACGCACGAGTTGCAAGCCGGTCCAACCGAGATTCGCGGCGACGACGACAGCCACGAGCGGGTCGAACCAGACGATGCCGGTCACCCGCACCAGCGACAGGCCGGCGATCACGCCGACCGTCGTCCAGAAGTCGGACAGGACGTGCCGGCCATCGGCCACCAGGGTCAGCGAGTTGTGGCGTTGCCCGGTGCGGACGAGGAAGGCTCCGAGCGCCAGATTCACTGTGCCGGCGGCGGCGACGATTGCCAGGCCGGCGTCGAGCTCGCGCACTTCCACGCCCTGCACCAGGGCCGAGACCGCCTGGTAGACGATCAGCAGAGCGGCAGAGGCGATGAGGCCGCCCTCGAAGGTTGCGGAGAAGAACTCGATCTTGCCGTGCCCGTAGGGATGACCGCGGTCGGCCGGCGTCGCCGCGAGGTGCAGGCTGAAGACCGCGAAGCCGGCAGCGACGACGTTGACGATGCTTTCGAACGCATCCGACAAGATCGCCGTCGAACCGGTGAGCCGATAGGCGAAGAACTTGGCGCACAGGAGCACGGCGCTCACGGCGAGCGACGCCACGCCGGCCCGAAGCCGCACCCGCACGCCATCCGCCGGCGCTCCGGGTTCGTGTTCTATGTTCCGCGCGGCGCGGTCGGCACGGTCTTCCAACGTTCCGCTACTCCTCCCCGAGGGCCCGCCTGGCGTCGGCCATCGCGGCGCGGAAGATGCCCTGCGCCATCAGGGACGTTTCCGCCAGCATGCGGCGCTCGTAGACATCACGCTTGAGCGTCTGGGCCGCGGCGTCGCCGACGGCGGCACGCGTCGCCCATTCGGCCACGTGCGCCGCCAGTGCCAGGTTGCCGGTTTCGAGCAGCATGCGGCCGCGTGCCACCAGGCGGTCGACGCCGCCGGCCAGCGCGGCGACCTCCGCCGCCTGCGCCGCCGCACTGGCCGGCAGCAACTCGGCGGCGTTGCCGTTCCACCACCCGCCCCACAGACGCAGCAGGTTGCGCACGATGAACTTGGGATGGTCGTAGTTCGCCTGCAGGAACGGCCGCTGCGCCAGCTCGGGGTCCGGCTCGACCGCCTGAACGATTTCCTCGGGTGTCTCCCCGGCGTTCATCCGCGCCAGCACCCGATCGATCAACACGCGCAGATAGCGGGCGGTCTCGGTGAGCACCGTGCGCACCGCGGCGCGGCCGTGCACGACGAGACCGTGACCGGGGAAGAGCCACTCGGCATCCAGTCCCGCCATGGCTTCCAGGGCCTCGGCCCATTCCACCGGGTAGCGCTGCACCTTTTGCGGGTTACCGCAGTTCGGGGCCTGCCAGATGATCAGATCGCCGGTGAAGAGGTAGCCGCGGGCGGGCACCCAGACGTAGCAGGCGTCGTCGGTCTCGCCCCTGGCGGCAACATAGTGCACCTCGAGATCGCCGAGGCGTTGCGTCATGGCCTCGCGGAAGGTCACGCTCGGCCAGTGGAACCGGCTCGGGAACATCGGTGCGGGCAGGCTGAACTGGCGCTGATTGATGCGCGCGTTCCAGCCGTGGGTAAGCGCGTAGCGGCGGAAGCGCGCCGGGCAGTTCTCCTGGGCCACGATCAGCGGACGTTCGCCGGCCGCCAGGTACGGACCGAGGCCGAAGGCGTGGTCGGCGTGGCCGTGGGTATAGACCGCGGTGTGCAGAGGCGCATCGCTCCAGGCGCGTACGGCGCGGTGCCAGGCGTCGGCTGTGTGCTCGAAACCCGGATCGACGAGCAGCAAGCCGGCCGGCGTACGCAGGGCGTAGGTGTTCACGAACGTGGCGGCCAACAGCACGTCCGGCGCCGCTTCGTGGGAATCGGCGAAGAACTTGACCGTCGCGTGCAGTGGGTCGGCGGTAACCATCGGCGAAGACGTCGTCATGCTGGGAGGGTTACGCCATGAACGCGCGGCGGCGCAAGTTGCGTCGGAGGGCCGGCGGCGGGGGGACCGGCACTTGCGCCATGCGGACGTCGGCGTGCGGCGCTTACGGCGAGCCGACTTTCCTGCTATGCGGCGCGGGTGCCGGGACATGCGCTCAACGAGATCGAATCGAAGGCTCTGCTTGCCGGGGCCGGAATTCCCGTCATTCCGACCGTGCCGGCCCGCGCCGCCGCCGAGGCGGTTGCCGTGGCCGGTCGGCTCGGTTTTCCCGTTGCGTTGAAGGTGGTGTCGGCGGCGGTCGTGCACAAGTCCGAGGCCGGTGGAGTGCGTCTCGGGCTCGATTCGCCAGCTGCCGTCGAGGCCGCGTTCGCGGCCATCCTCGCCGCGGTTGGTGCGGCAAGGCCCGATGCAGCGATCGACGGCGTGTCGGTCCAGCCGATGGCGCCGGCCGGCGGGCTGGAACTGGTTGCCGGCGCGAACGTCGACCCGCAGTTCGGTCCCGTGGTGATGTGCGGCCTTGGCGGCATATGGGTGGAAGCGCTTAACGACGTGAGTTTTCGGCTCGTGCCGCTGACGCCCCGCGATGCCCGGGAGATGTGGAACGAGCTGGCGGCGGCCGCCGTGCTGAAAGGGACGCGCGGCCGAGCGGCGGTGGCGATCGACGCTCTCGCCGACGTGTTGCTGAAGTTGTCGGCGCTGCTCGTTGCGCGGCCCGACATCCGCGAGATCGATCTCAATCCGCTGCTCGCTTACGCCGACCGTGTCGTTGCCGTCGATGCCCGAGTGTTGCTGGAGATGGCTCCGTGACGCTGCCGTTTCGTCTCTTCGATCGCGCCTTTCACCCGCGCGTCGTCGCCGTCGTCGGCGACAAGGCGATGAACGGCTTCATGTGGTTGCGCGCGCTGCAGGGGTTCGCCGGAAGGCTCTATTCGGTGCAGATCGATCCGCACGAAATCGCGGCGATCGAGGCGCTCGGCGTACCGAACGTCCGCACTCTCCGCGAGATTCCGCAACCGGTCGACTACGCGGTCGTCGCGGTGCCGCGGGCGGTGGTACCGCGCGTGCTCGCCGATTGCGTGCAGGTCGGCGTGCCGGCGGTGACGCTGTTCACGGCGGGGTTTTCCGAAGCGGGTGACGACGAGGGCGTTCGTCTCGAACGGGAAATCGTCGCGCTGGCACAGCGCGAGGGCGTCCTCCTGATCGGTCCCAACTGCATGGGAGTGGCCAATCCGAGTCTCGGGCTGTGCAATTACCCCGGTCTGCCGTCGGGTGCGGCGGCGGCGGGGAAGGCGAGTTTCATCGGCCAGAGCGGCACGCACACCATCGCCTTCTGTCAGCGGGCGCCCGCTGACGGGCTGGGGGTCCGTACGGCGGTGAGTATCGGCAACGGCGCCGTCGCCGACGCGACGGACTTCCTCGCGTACATGCGCGACGACCGCGAGACGGCGGTGATCGGCGCGTACATCGAGGGTGTTCGGGCGGGCCGGCGCTTTTTCGAGGAGTTGCGGGCGACCACCCCCCGCAAGCCGGTGGTTCTGTGGAAGGGCGGCGTCAGCGCCGCCGGGGCGCGCGCAATCTTCTCGCACACGGCCGCCCTGGCCACCCCGACGGCCGTATGGCGCGGTATGGTCCGGCAAGCGGGAGCCCTGGCCGTCGATTCGCTGGATGCCCTGATCGACACGGCGCGGGCGCTGGCGGCAGGCAAGGGCGCAACAGGCTGGCGCGCGGGTCTGGTGGCGATGACGGGCGGGCCGTCGGTGGCGATGACCGACGCCTTCGCCGCCGCGGGTTTGTCGGTTCCGCCGCTCGACGACACGTCTCGCAGCGTCCTCGCGGAGTTCTTCCAGAAGGTGGGGGGAAGCTTCGGCAATCCGCTCGACGCCGGCAGTACCATCGTCATGGGGTTCCGGGCCGACAACCTGGAGCGCATCCTCGCGGTCCTCGACGCGGCGCCGGAAATAGATGTCGTGGCGCTCGATCTCGGGGCGGGCCTGACCCTCGACATCTGGCGGGAGCATCCCGATCTGGCCGCGACCGTTATCGCAGTGCTGGCGGCGTTCGCGCAGCGTTCGCCGAAGCCGTTCGCCGTGGTCGTCGACGCCCCGCACCGTCCGGCCGAATCGGCGGCGCTGCGGCGCCAACTGCACGACCGCGGCGTACTCGGCTTCGCCACCGCGCGGCGCGCCGCCTGCGCCCTGCGTCAGGTGGTCGAGTACACGCACTTGCGCATGGCGATAAGCTAGCCGCGCAGGGGCGCCGTGCGCGGGAGATCGGGCGCCCGCGCCTGAACGCCGAGGGCAACCTCGAGCGTCATGGCAACGAAGGCCGCAAAATACACCTCGCGTTGCCCGATGAGCATAGAGGTCAGAAACAGTAACAGGACGAAGAACACCGTCGACGACACCGCGATCGATCGTGCGTCATCCGCGAATCCCCCGACCGCCAGCCGGTCGACGAGTTCGCGCATCATGGAGTAGAGGAACGGCATGTCCATGAGCGGCACGGCAAGGCCGCTGCGCTCCGCGACCCGCTCCGACCGCTGCGCGGCGACGGTGACGGCAACCCCGAGCACGATCCAGAGAAAGAACAGCGGTAGCGGAGGACCGATGAACGACAAACTCGCGAGGGCCAGAGTGCGGTCGAGCAACAGGGCCGTACTCACCGCGCCGAGCCGTACGAAGCCAACGATACGGCCGTTGCGGACCCGTTCCGCGGCGAGGGCCTGTGCGATCGGGTCCGGAACTGGCGCGGTCGTCATGCTCGGTTGCCGACCTTACCAGGGCCAGCCCCGGACTAGCGTGACCGCAACGAAGACGATCCACAGCGCCAGCAGAACGTTGGCGCGGCCGAGCCAGCTCGCCTGCCGGCGCAGCGACTGTGCCGCCGGGCTGTCCGGGGACTCCTGCACCGCGACGGTGGCGCGCGGTCCGACGACGAAATCGTGCCAGGCGCTCACCGCGAGGATCGCCGCGAAAAGCAGGAGTTTCCATACGACAGCCCGGCCGAAGGGCGACATCAGGAAGTCCGGGTCGCGCAGATCGCCGAGCCTCACGCCGCGTCCATAGAGCTGCCAGGTGCCGGTCACCAGCAGAATCCCGAAGGACACCCAGCCGACGGTGCGAAAACGCAGCCCCGCCGCGTGCAGAAAGGCGGCGGCTTGCGCTCGATCGCCGCGCCGCAGCAGCGGCACCACGACGAGGACGAGAAAGAGCATGCCACCCACCCACACCATCGCCGCGAGGATGTGCAGCCACACCGAGAGGATATAGGCAGTTTCCATGACGCTCCGCTCCGCCGCCGGTAGCGCCGATTAGATACACGAAAGCGCCCCTGCTGGCGACGCCGAGCCGGCCTCTCCCCCGTAGTCGTACACGTACACGGCAACTCACCCGTAGACGTCAAACCGCTCGTGGTCCAACTTCATCGCTGCGTGCCATCGGTCCGTGTACGAGTACGCGTACGGAATGGAAGCTGGACTGGCGCTACGCGGCGAAGGCGGTAGCGGCCGGGTACGGACCGAACTGATCGACGCTAGGGCAGCGCGGGCGGGGTGAGGTCCACGGGCGGCGGGGTCGGACGGCGGCGGCTTCGCGACCGACGGCGGATCTCACCAGCAACGGGTCGTGCAGTGACCCACCGTCCACAGGGGGCAGGTCTCTCCGCAGCGTAGCCGCCCCTCGCTCAGCAGGCGCAGATAGGCGGCCCGCGCCCGCCGGTAGCGCGGATCGTCCTCCTCCCGCGGCGGGCTGCCAACCCGGCGCGGCGAGCGTTGTTCCTCGGGAGCGTCCAAAGGCATTGCCTGTTTTTCATTGTATCCGCCTGGCCCGCGGCGTGGTCAAGCGGTTTCCCCATGCGTGGAAAGCTGCTAACGGCAAGCCGCATCGGCGGCACGATCGCGCACCCAGGTATTCGCGGCTGGCGGCACGCATCGTAACCGGAGGGAGAACGGCCACGAGCAGCGCCGGCAAAAGAAGATCGATGTTCCGAGGCTTTTTGGGGCTGTTCGTCACCCTGCGTGGTCGCCTGATCCTGCTGGTCTGCTTTGCAACGGTGCCGGCGCTGCTGGCCATATTCTACGTCGCTGCCAACGAACGCGAATCGGCGATGCTGCGCATGGAGACCGAGGCCCGCCAGCTCGGTGTGCTGGCGTCGCGCGAACACTCGCACCAGTTGCTCGGCGCGAAAGACCTGCTGCACCGCCTCGGCTCGCCGCTGGCGTGCGGCGCCGTCGGCGCGGCGGAGTCGCCGTGTCCCGAGTACCTGCCGGCACTGCTCGACAGCCTGCCGCAATTCGCAAACATCGGCGTCCTCGACGTGCGCGGCCGCCTCGTCTGCAGCGCGGTCGGCTTCCAGCCGCCGCTGAACATGGCCGACAATCCCGTTTTTGCGCGGGCCCTGTCCTCGAACGAGGCCGAGGTGGGCTCGTATACGATCGGTCCGATCGTCCGCCGCCCGGTGCTGCACGTCGCCTACGCAATTCGCGATGCCTCGCAGCTCCCGTGCTGGGTGGCTTTCGTCGCCCTCGATCTGGGTTGGCTGGACAAGCTGGCGCACCAGGCCAAGCTGCCGCCCGACTACGCCCTGTTGATCACCGACCGCGAGGCCCGTGTTCTGGCGCAGTCGGGCGACACCGCGGCGGCCCCGGCACCCGGCGGCGCGCCGAGCATCGCCGGACTCGATCGGGTGCTGCACCGGACCGGCGGTCTGGTCCTCGACGTCGGCAAGCCACGCACCCGGCGTTTCTTCGTCGCCACTCCGATGGGGGGCATGAACGGCCTGTTCGCCGTCGTCGGCTTGCCGTACGAACAGGTACAGAGCGAGGCGGCCCGCGTGTTCTACCGAACCATGATCGGCCTCGTAGTCCTGACCGTGTTCACGATCGCCGTGGCAATTCTCGCCACCGAGGTTTCGGTTCTGCGCGTGGTCCACAGCCTTTCGAACACCGCCCGCCGCTTCGGAGCGGGCGACCTGTCGGTGCGGACGCCGCTCCCCGAAAGTCACGGCGAGTTGCGCGACCTGGCCAGCTCGTTCAACGTCATGGCGGACGCGCTTGCGGCCCGCCACTGGGAGGCGATGGCAACTCAGGAAAGGCTGCGGGCGCTGTCGCACCGGCTCCAGGTCGCGCGAGACTCGGAGGCCGAGCGCATCGCCCGCGAACTGCACGACGAGCTCGGACAGGTGCTGACCAGTCTGACTATCGACCTGACGCGCCTGCAGCGGGTCTGCGTTACCGGGGCTCGCGACGACTGCAATCGCGCGCTGCGCGAATCGGTCGACGCGATGATCGGGCACATCCAGGGTGCCATCGAGTTCGTCCGCCGCATTGCCACCGAGCTGCGGCCCGCCGCACTGGATCGGCTGGGTATCGCCGCGGCCGTACAGGGGCTGGCCAACGAGTTTGAAGCCAAGTCCGGCCTCGCCGTGATTTCCGACGTCCGCGACGCCGGCGACCCGTGCGATAATCTGGTTGCGACCACGTTGTATCGTATCGCCCAGGAGGCTCTTACGAACGTCCTGCGGCACGCTAATGCTACCGAGGTGCGCATCGATCTGGTGGGAACCGAAGACGGGCTGACCCTTTGTGTCCAGGATAACGGAATCGGCATGGACGACGCGTCGAGCGATAGTAAACACGCGCTCGGGTTGTTGGGCATGAAGGAGCGCGCACATCTGGCCGGCGGCTCGTGCAAGATCTCGAGTGCGCCGGGCGTTGGGACCACGGTGGAGGTGCGTCTGCCGCGGCGTGCTCCCGACGCGGTCGAGGACGGAGACTGACCATGCGTTTCCTGCTCGCCGACGACCACGCCATGTTTCGGTCGGGTTTGCGGCGCATTCTGGAGGACGAGTTCCCGGGCGTGGTCATCGGCGAAGTGGCGACCGCCAAAGAGCTGCGCGATCAGGTGCGCGCGGCGTCGTGGGACCTGTTGATTCTCGATATCTCTCTGGGAGAGCGGAACGGACTGCACGAGCTGCCGGCGCTGCGGCAGTTGCGACCGGCGCTGCCGGTAATCGTTCTCAGCATGTACGGCGAGCGTCAGTTCGTCATCGAGGCGCTGGGCGCGGGAGCCTCCGCATATCTCACCAAGGGCCGGCCGCCGGACGAGCTTTTCCGGGCCATCCGCGCCGTGCTGGCGGGGCGACGCTACATCGGGGAAACCCTGGCCGAGCAGCTCGCCGATCACCTGGCGATGGATGCGCGCGGCAAGCCGCACGAAGCTCTGTCGCCGCGCGAACTCGAGGTGTTTCTGCTGCTGGCCTCCGCCGCCTCGGTATCGACGATCGCGGAACGCCTGCGGCTGAGCGTCAAGACCGTCAGTACGTACCGCACCCGCATCCTCGAGAAGATGGGGCTCAAGTCGAACGCCGAGATCATCCAGTACGCGGTACGCCACGGGCTGGCGGCTTGAGCGTGTAGGACGAACACCTACCCGGGTTTTTTCCGTGTCCTACCCGACTGTCGGACCGTGACGGATACGTGTCGGCGCGCTTGTCGTGCATACTGAAGGTGCATGACAGACGGACGTTCCGAGCAGCACTCAGCGTTCGAGCCCGTGACTCGATTCGTCGATCAGGGGATCGAAGCCCTTCATCCGTCGCACTTCGCGGTGACGATGGCGACGGGCATCGTCTCGATCGCGTGCCAGCGCCTCGGGCTGGGACTGTTTGCCGAGTTGCTGTTCTGGATCAGCGTTCCCTCGTACTTGCTGGTGTGGCTGGCAACCCTGGTACGGCTCACCATGCACCGCAGCGCCTTCCTGCGCGACGTGCAGAGTCACGCGCGCGGTCCCGGGTTCTTCACTTCGGTGCCGGCAACCGGCGTGCTGGGAGTGCAGTTCCTGGTGTTGCGCAACGACCCGTTTGTGGCGACCGGTTTGTGGTTCCTCGCGGTGCTGCTCTGGCTGCTGTGCACTTACGGGATTTTCACCGCGTTGAGCGTGCGTGAAGAAAAGCCGGCCCTGGCCGACGGGATCAACGGTGGCTGGTTGCTGGCTGTCGTCGCCACGCAGGCGGTATGCGTACTGGGCTGCGGCATCCTGCCGCGCGACTTCGTCGACCGCAACACGGCGGCCTTCCTGCTGGCGTCGTGCTGGCTCGCCGGCGGCATGCTCTACATCTGGATCATTTCGCTGATCTTCTATCGGTATACGTTCTGCCGCTTTCTGCCGTCCGACCTGATGCCGCCGTACTGGATCAACATGGGTGCGGTCGCGATTTCGACCCTGGCCGGTACCAGTTTGCTCTCCGACCTCGGCGACACGGCGCTCATGACGTCCATCGCGCCATTCGTGAAAGGCTTCACCATCCTCTACTGGGCGACGGCGACCTGGTGGATTCCGATGCTCGTGGCTCTCGGCATCTGGCGGTACATCGTGCGGCGCGTCCGCTTCGCTTACGACCCGCTTTACTGGGGGCTGGTGTTCCCGCTCGGCATGTACGCGACGTGCACGTTCCGGCTGGTCGAGGTCTTCGACCTGCCGGCGCTGCTCTGGCTGGCCCGGGGGTTCGTGGTGGTGGCGCTGATCGCCTGGCTGCTGACTTTCTTCGGCCTCATGAGCCGGTTCGTATACGTGCTGGTCCTGTCGACCCGTTGCGCTGCCCGTTCACTGCCACTTACCGAGCGCGCCGGCGCTCGCGAAACGCTAATAGGAGATCAAGCATCATGATGAGCACACCGACTGTTTCCCGAACCGTGGGCGGCATCGCCGCACGCACGACGGCCCTCGAGGTTCGCACCGCGACCGCAGCCGAACGGCTGGCCCGAGCCGAATCGCAGCAACAGGTCGGCCGGTGGATGATCATGGCCGGGTTCGTCGTGACGATCCTCGGCGTCGTCGGCTATTGCGTCGCCTCGTTTGCGGGCGGCGTCAATGCCGGCATCTCCGACATCCTGTTTGCCAATGCGGTCCCGTTCGCGAGAACGACCCTCATCGGCCTCGGGATCGGGACGGCGCTCTGGTTGGTAGGCTCGTTCACTTACCTGCACGGCGTGATCATCGCCGACGAGCTTACCGCGAACGACGCCGCCCCGGCCGCCGAAGACTGACCGGTCGAGGCGCGGTAAGCCTCGGGGATGGACCCGGCCCTCTCGACGGCCGGGTCCATCCGACGATTTCCGCCGGATCCCGGAGCGCCCCCGTACCCTGGTGGGCGGCTCATTCCTTGTCGAGGTTGTCGTAGTAAGGAATTACCGTTTCGCCCTTGCCCTCGGCCGGCGCCGGTTCGGTGCTCGCGGCGCCCACCATTGCCAGGGTAACCGGCGAGATCGCGGTGGGATCGGTCAGGACATTTACGCAGGCCGGCGCCCCGGCGGCAAATGCTCGCTCCAGCGCCGGCCGCAGTTCCTCCGCTCGTTCGACATGCTCGCCGTGGCAGCCGAAGCCGGCGGCCGCGAGGTCGTAGCGGGTCGGCGCAAGATCGGTCACCACCCGATGCCCCTCACCGAAGATGAGGTCTTGGCCGTGCGCCGACATGCCCCACTGGGCATCGTTGTTGACCACGATGACGATGGGCAGGCGGTGCCGGACCATGGTGTCGAACTCCGCGAAGTTAAGGCCGACGGAGCCGTCGCCGATCATGCAGGCGACGGGACGCTGCGGGTGCGCGACCTTGGCGGCGATGGCGAACGGCAACCCGGTGCCGAGACAACCCAGATAGCCGTGCGACAGCCATCGGCCGCCGCCATGGATCGACGCGGCCATGTCCAGCCACCCCGACGTTTCACCCCCGTCTCCGACCAGCACCGCGTCGGGTCCAGCGATGCGGGCGAGTTCGTGCCCCAGTCGGTACGGATGGATGCGCGCGTTGCAGTCGTCCAGAGTATGGCCGAACATCGCCGAGGCCATGCTCGCCGCCTGGCGCACCGTCTGCTGCCAGAGCGATCGGTCGGGCCATTTTCGCTCGCCGGCGGCGGCCTCCAGGGCGCGTAGCATCTCGCCGCAGTCGGCAACGATACCGAGATCGACGTCGCGATTGCGGCCGATCTCCTCCCCGGCGATGTCGACCTGAATCAGTTCGCAACCGGCAAGGAACCCGCCGCCGCGTCCGCCGGTGAACAGACCGAGGCGTGCACCGAGAAGGAGAACGACATCCGGCGCCGCCCCGGCTCTGGCCAGCGCGGCGAGACCGAACGAGCTCCGCCCGCAGAGCGGATGATCCGCAGGCACGATGCCGTGCGCCTTACCGCTCGAAAACACCGGGATCCCGGCTTTTTCGGCGAAGGCGAGCAGGGCGGCGCCGGCGCCCGCGAACCACACTCCACCGCCGGCAAGAATTACCGGCCGCTCGGCGCGGGCCAGTCGTTCGACCGTCTGTTCGACGGCCGCCGGCGTCGGGGCGGGCGGGCTATCGGGACGCACCCGGCGCGGACAGACCACGGTCGACTCGTCGACCTTTCCGAACAGCACGTCGATCGGGATTTCGAGGAATACCGGCCCGGGTCGGCCGGTCGTGGCCACCCGCAGCGCCTGCGCGACGAGGTCTCCGATGCGATGCGTGTGGGTGACGCGGTGCGCCCACTTGGTAATCGGGGTCATGAGCGCCACCTGATCGAAGCCGCCTTGCAAGGGCAAAGTCTCGGCGTCTCGTAACGGCGCGGCGCCGCCGATGAACAGGGTCGGGACGCAGTCGAGGTAAGCGTTGGTGACGGCGGTGACGATGTCGGTGACGCCCGGGCCGGCGGTGACGATGGCGACACCCACCCTGCCGGTGGTGCGCGCCCAACCGTCGGCCGCGTGCCCGGCAGCCTGCTCGTGACGCGTGTCGACCCAGCGCACCTTACGACCGCGGGCGGCCTGATAAATGGCATCGAGATGCCCGCCATGGAGCGTGAAGACGACGTCAATGCCCTGCTGCTCGAAGACCCGCACCAGGATTTCACCACCATCGATCCGGCCCATTTCGGCGTTCCTTTCCGTCGACCTCGCAGCCCGGCAAGCCCCACTCTTTCCGATCATCGCGCGCAGTCGCCGGCAGAAGCAAGGCAGTCGCTCGCGCTTCCGGCCCCGCGGGGCTCGTGACCGACTGAGTTCTCGGCTACACTCCCGCCGCTGCCGGCAGCCCCTGCGGGCCCGCTGGCGTAATCGACGATGGGCAACAAGCGCAAACACAGGCGCCAACAGCGACAGCAAACACCCATCGGGATTGTCTCTGCCGACCCCGCGCCGGCGAGCCCCGCGACGCCGGCGAACGCCGCGGCTTCCCCGGGGCAAACGCAACCGGCAGCGCCGGTCGAGTCCAAATCCGTTCCGAACCGAGAACAGGTTCCCCTTTCTGGCGAGCCATATCGAGGCCTTTCGCAGCGTTCGTCCGCGGTCTCGGCGGCCGCGGCAACCGCGTCGAAACCTTCCGTCGCGGCGCCGCCGCCAGCGCTCGCAGCAACCTCTCCGGTGGTCATCGGCCCGCCTGCGCCGGCCGAACCCGACGAGCCGCCCTGCCCGCCACAGCCGGTACCCGAGTACGCGCCTGAGGACGAACCGCCGCCGTTCGAGGAGAGCGTTCCGGTCGTCGAGGTCCGCCCATCGCTTCACGTCGTCCAAATCTCCCCGGAGCTGTCGCCGATCGCCAAGGTCGGCGGTCTGGCCGATGTCGTCTTCGGTCTCGGCCGCGAGATGCAATTGCGCGGCAATAACGTCGAGGTCATCCTGCCCAAGTACGACAACGTGCGCCACGACCACATCTGGGGATTCACCGAATCGTATCGGGATCTGTGGGTACCGTGGGGAAACGGGAGCATCCACTGCACCGTGTACTACGGCGAGGTTCACGGCTTACGCTGTTTCTTCATCGAGCCGCACTCGCGAGAGAACTTCTTCAATCGCGGCAGCATCTACGGCAGTAGCGACGACATCTTCCGTTTCGCCTTCTTCTCGCGCGCGGCAATGGAATTCATCCTGCACTCGGGGCGCCGTCCCGACGTCATCCATTGCCACGACTGGCAGACCGGGCTCGTACCGGTGCTGCTCTACGAGATCCACGCCCGGATCGGCCTCGGACACTGCCGCGTCTGCTTCACGATCCACAACTTCAAGCACCAGGGCCTTGCCGGCGCGCCGGTCTTGCACGCGACCGGCCTGCACCGGCCGGAGTTTTTCTTCAGCCCGGACCGGCTGCTCGACAATCACAACCGCCATGCGATCAACTTGATGAAGGGCGGTATCGTCTACGCCAACTTCGTAACCACGGTGTCGCCCCGCCACGCCGCCGAGGCACGCAGTCACGGCCAGGGCTTTGGCCTCGAACCCACCCTCGATGCGCATCACCTGAAATACGGTGGCGTGCTGAACGGCATCGACTACGACACGTGGAACCCGGAGAAGGACCCGCTGCTGGTCAGAGCCTTCAGCGCCGCCGATGTCGAGGGCAAGTACGACAACAAGCGGGCGCTACGCGAGCGCCTCATGCTCGCCCATAGCGAGAAACCGATCGTCGCTTTCATCGGCCGCCTCGACCCGCAAAAGGGTCTCGAGCTCGTGCGTCACGCGATCTTCTTCACCCTTCAGCACGGAGGCCAGTTCGTGCTCCTCGGAGCCAGCCCGGATGCGGGGATCAGCGGGCACTTCTGGCAGTTGAAGCGCCAGCTCAACGAAAGCCCCGATTGCCACCTGGAGATCGGCTACGACGAGGAACTGGCGCATCAGATTTACGCCGGCTCCGACCTGATGGTAGTACCGAGCCGGTTCGAACCGTGCGGACTGACGCAACTGATCGCCATGCGTTACGGCAGCGTGCCGGTCGTACGCGAGGTCGGCGGCCTGGCCGACACCGTGTTCGATAAGGACTATTCGTCCAAACCGCTCGACCAACGCAACGGGTACGTGTTCGTGACCTACGACAATCAGGGGCTCGAGTCCGCCCTCGGGCGCGCCATCGCGTGCTACTACCAGTACCCGGAGCACTTCCGAACGCTGCTGCTCAACGGCATGCGCACCGATTTCTCGTGGCACACCCCGGGACAGCATTACATGAACATCTACGATTACATTCGGGAGAAGTGAGAGGGGGCATGTGGGCTTGGGGGGCGTGAGGGTTTGCTGCCGATGCCTCCTCATATGGCGGCCTCGCGGCGTAACACCCTGCTCGCCATGACAGCCTCAGGGCCACGGCAAAGTCGTTGACGGAGGGTGTACACCAGGCCTGCCCCTCGATACACGGCCCAAGAAGACGGGCCGTTACTCGGGGCGAACGGTCTTGTGGTCTTGCTGAACCCGAAAAACCCGTTCGAGCCGAGTAGCCGCCCTCTTCTGGCGGCGTATCGAGGCTCTGTCAGCGACTTTGCCGTGGCCCTGATGACAGCCTGCGATCCGATTGCGGCTGCGGCACCGACGGAGTAGGGAAGGCGCGGAGGGGACTATGGCAGAGAAGATGAGTAAGGCGCACCGCCAGGCGATGATCATGATGATCGCCTATCTTTCGATGGCCGCTTTCGGCGTCGTCGCCGTCGTGGTCTGGACCCGCTTCTTCCGTTGAAGCAGCGCGCCTCCGCCCGAACTCGATACCCTGGGTCCGCCGCCCCTCCGTTGCCTGAGCCTCTCCCTGCGCTACCCTGCGCAGCGGCATGCAACCGTTCGAGCATCGTCTTACGGTCAACGGCATTGCGGTCACCGTCTTCGAGTGGCACCCGACGGCGCGCGGCGCGCAGGACACCGTGCTTCTCGCCCACGCAACGGGATTCCACGCGCGGTGCTGGGACCGCGTTGTGGCGCAGCTCGGCCACCGTCACGTACTGGCGCTCGATCAGCGTGGACACGGCCGCAGCGACAAGCCCGCGGCGGTACACTGGCGCGAATTCGGCCGCGACCTGGTCGAGGTCATCCAGACCTTCGACCTGACCGGTGTCATCGGGGTCGGCCACTCGATGGGTGGTCACGCGATGACCGACGCCGCCGCGGCGGCACCTGAACGCTTTCGCCGGCTTGTCCTGATCGATCCCGTCATCGCGGCGCCCGCCGCGTACACGCTCACCGATCCGTGGGGCGCGCTCGGGCAGGGCAGCGTTCATCCGGCTGCGAAGCGGCGCAGCCGCTGGAACTCCGCCGAAGAGATGGTGACTCGCTTCGCCGACCGGCGTCCGTTCGACACCTGGGATCGCGAAGTGCTGTGGGATTATTGCCGCTACGGTCTCCTACCCGCCGGGGACGGCGAGGGGTTCGACCTCGCCTGTCCACCCGTCTTCGAAGCGCAGGTGTACATGAACAGCCTGGGCAACGGCGCGGTGCACGACAGCGTGCGCGCCGTTACCGTGCCGGTTACCGTGGTACGAGCCATGGAGCCGCCCACCACGCGCGACGTGCTGGACTTCCGTTATTCCCCCACGTGGCCCGCCCTGGCAGCGCACTTCCGGCACGGCCGCGATCTGCACCTGCCCGCGCACACGCATTTCCTCCCCATGGAGAACCCCGCCCTCGCAGCGCGCCTGGCGTTGGGTGCGTGAACGACCGGGGCCGGTAAACCGGCAAGCCGTGGCGAGCAGCGGTTTCGCGCCGCCTCTCACCTGAACGCCGGCATGACCCGCTCGGCGAAGAGGCGTGCCGGCTCGCGCGGGTCGCGGCCGAAGATCTCCACAATGAACATCGTGCAGCCGAGGTCGACCATTTCGCCGATGCGGTCGACGCACTGCTGCGGCGTACCCGAGATTCCGGGCCCGAGGTGGCCGCCGTAGATGCGGTCCGCCTTCTCGCGATTGGCCGCCGCTTCCGCTTCGTTCTCGCCGATCACCACCATGCACTGCTGGGATACGATCAGCGTCGCGGGGTCGCGGTCGATGACGGCGCAGTGGGCCCGCAGCTTCTCGATCTTCCGCCCCAGATCGCTCTGATTAACTGCGAGGTTATTCCAGATGTCGGCGTGCTGCGCGGCGATGCGCAGCAAGACCTTCTCGCCGCCGCCGCCGATAAGGATCGGCGGGTGCGGCTTGCGTACCGGCTTCGGTTCGCAAAACACGGAATCGACTCGATAGTAGGTGCCGCGAAAGGTCGGTTGCGGCTCGGCCCACAAATGTTTCATCAGCGTTGCAGCCTCGTCGAGCTGCGCGAGACGCGTCGCCAGCGGCGGGAAGTCGAACCCGTAACCGGCGAATTCCATTTCGAACCAGCCGCCGCCGAGACCGACGATAACTCGTCCGCCGGCGATGTTGTCGAGCGTCGCCGCCATCTTGGCCAGCAGTGCCGGATTGCGAAATCCGACCGGCGACACCAGCGTCCCCAGTTCGACGCGCTCGGTGCAGGCGCCGACGGCAGCCAGCGTCGTCCACGCTTCCATGATCGGAAAATGCGGCATCGGGACGCCGTAGAGGTGGTCGTTGACCCACAGGGAATCGAAGCCCAGCCGCTCGAACTCTACGGCGGCGGCCCGTGTGTCGGCCCAGGTGCGTTTGATCTGCGGCAGAGTCGCGCCGAAGCGGACGGCAGGCATGAGGGTTTCCTCCGTTCAACCAGCGGCGGCGGCCGGCGGCCGGTCATTCGCCTCGGCGGACCGGCGTGCGGCGTGCCGGCTGTACACGTAGGCGGCGAAACGCTCGACTCCGTGAACGACGAGCTGCGTGCGCGGCGACGGAAAGATCTCGAACGCGTGTTGGGCGCCCGGTATTTCCGCGTACACGACCGGGTTGCTCGTCGCCTGTCGCAACATACCGGCGAAGTGGCGCGCCTCTTCTACCGGCACCAGCGTGTCCAGGTCGCCGTGGATGACGAAGAACGGCGGCGCCTCCGGATGGACGCGGCTCATCGGCGACGCTTTCGTGTAAGCCTCAGGGGCCTCGTGGTGGGCCGCCTTCATGATCTGCTGTTCGAGCAGGCGACTGAGGCCGTTGTGGTGCCAGTAGCTGTGCCGGTCGGTGAAGTCGTACACGCCATAGAACGCGACGCAGGCGGCTACCGTGGTGTCGAGCGACTCGAAGCCGGGCTGGTACTCCGGTTCATTCGCCGTCAATGCCATCAGCGCGGCGAGGTGCCCGCCGGCCGACCCGCCGGTAACGACGACGAAGCCGGGGTCGGCGCCGTACTCCGGGCCGTGCTCGTGAATCCAGCGTATGGCCCGCTTGCAGTCGATCAGGTGGTCCGGGAACGTTGCGTGCGGGCTCAGCCGGTAATTCGCGGTCACGCAAACCCAACCGCGCTCCGCCAGGTGGAGCATGAGCGGAATCGCCTGCTCGTTCTTGCTGCCCATCATCCAGCCGCCGCCGTGGATCTGCAGCAAGGTCGGGCAGCGCTGCGGACCTTGCCGTGGGCGGTATACGTCGAGCTTCAGGTTGAGGCCGTTGACTCGCGCGAAACCGATGTCGCGAATGCGTTCGACGTCGGGATGACGCATGGGAAACGGGCGCACGATGTGCCGCCACTCCAGATCTTCCCCGAACCGTGCCGCCAGGCGCGGCTCGATCGCGGTGCGGTAATTCGATCCGAGGGCGCTTTGCAGGGCCTGCTCGATAGCCGGTGCGGCGGAGAAGCCCTGACGGTAAGCGCGCACCAGAGCGAACCACGACGCCGCCGTGATCAGCAGACCGAGCTTCCCCGGCCAGGCGGCGAAGGCGCCCGCCCAGGCGAACAACAGGGTCACGATGGCCTGCACGGCAATCACCTGGGGGGTGAGTTCCGCCGTCAGCCAGCCGGCGACAAAGCTCAACGCGGCACGGCGCTCCGCGGCGTACGTCGGCCGGTAGACGTTATAAGTCAGCCACGCCCCGGCGAGACTCAACAACAAGAAGGACCACGACATACAGCCTCCCACCGATCGATCGGTGCCCACCGCATAGCGCCGGGGCGCAGCCAAAGGCAACCGTGGCGTCGGCGCATACAGGAGGGGGGCCGGATCTAACGCTCGATATCTCCTGGCGCGGGCCGCGCCCGCCACCCAGGACATGACCAAACGTACCCCGGGGGAGGGCGAGGCTCCCGCCGAGCCGCGCGCTCATCGGCGCGGCAGCGCCGAGTACCCTGGTTGGACTGAGCAATCTGCGCCGGGGCCGGCACCGTTCATGGCCCGCATTGAAGCAGCCCCGGCGAGAGACACGACGGCAGTACCTCATCCGTGGTGCCGTTACCATCGACATCGACGTCGACCTGGCCACTCGCCAGGTACACGACCCGCGCACTCCCGGAAGGGGTCGTCAGATCGACACCACCCGCCCGGGGACAGATTTCGGCCCCGGCCAGCAACAAGTCCGGCCTGCTCTTCAAAGTCACCCGCCCACCGTAACACGCCGCCGTCAGGGCGCCCTCGATCGCCACCTCGATCGGGTCGCCCGTATCGTCAATGGCCATCTCCAATCCGTCGAAGTCGACGTCGACGGGCCCACCATTCGGCGTCCGTAGCTTGCCCGGTCCGGTGAGAGTCAAGGTGTACACGGTTGGAACGCAATCGGCGCTGAAGGTGGTGACCTGGATCACGACCGTGGCGTTATTGAGCTCCAGGGTCGCCGCGTCTCCGCTCGGGGTCGATACCGACAGGATGCCGCTCCTGACCGCGAGCGTCGCGCCCCGGAGGTAGCAACTGCCGCCGAGCGACGGCGTCGCCGAGCCCTGGAGTGTCGCCGAGACCCGTCGCGTCTCCGCACCGGAACCGTCCGCGAAGATCGCTGTCACGTCCGCGGTGAAGCTCGTCAGACTCAGAGCCGCGCTGCCGTCGTAGGTGACCGTCCCGACGCCGTCCGCAAGTTTACAGTTATCGAGATCGACGGTCAGCGAGAACGGCGGACTGCCGCCCTCGGTCACCGTGCCGCCGAGTGGGCAAGCAGTGACCTGGGCAGCACCGTCGCGCCGGGTGGCTCCGTTCGTGTCCACCGTGACCAGTGCCCGGCTATCGAGGCTCACGCCGGTGGCAATGGCGCCAATCACGCTCGGAATCGCCCCGATCGTATTCACCAGAATGGTCGTGCCACCCGCCATGCGGCCGGCGGTGGTCGGCGTCGGCTCGACCGACGGACAGCCGAAGAGGGCATTGTTGACTGCCATGAGGATCTCGTCGATGGTCACTTCCCCGTCATCATTCGGGTCGCCCGCCTCGCAGGTGCTCACGTCGGCGAGTTCGAGCGCAATGTTCACCATCTTGAGAAGTTCGTCGACGGTGACCTGACCGTCGCAGTCGCAATCGCCGATGCACTCGCAGGGGCCGACCCCGCCGGTGGGCGTCGGCGTCGGGGTCGTGGTCGGGGTCGTGGTCGGCGAACCGCTGGGGGCGGTCGGCGTCCGCGTCGGCGTGCCCGTGACGGTCGGGGTCGGGGTGGGCAGCGAGCCGGCCCATGTGCTCGCCGAACCGCAGGTCACGGCCTGGCCGCCCAGCGTGGCCGCGAACTCGATCGCGTCGGTACCGCTTGCCGTCCCCGCGTACGTGAGCGCCGCCTGCCCGGTAGCCGTGGTGGTCAGGGCCTGCGTTAACGGCGCGTGCGGACCGGCACTGATCCGTGCAGTCACCGTAAGGCCCTGGGCGAGTGCGCCGTCGGCGCCGCGGAACACCGCCGTTGCGGTGTGCTCGGCGCCAATCGGATTGACCGCCGAGGCGGGTAGGACTTCGCAGAGCGGCCGCAGATCGCCCCACACCTTGGTGGCACTGCACTTCACCCGCTGCCCGTCCACGATACCGCTGAACTCGATTACGTCGGCGCCGTCGGCGGTACCGATGTACGAGAGTTGCGCCTCGCCGCCGGCATTTGTCTGAACGTTCTTTTGCAGGGCCGCGTTGGGCCCCGAGACGACATCGATGGCTGCGAATACGCCGGTGGCCGGGGTGCCGTCGGCACGGCGGAACGTTGCCGTTACCACATGCGGCGTCCCCAGTTTGTTCGTATCGTTGGCCGGTACGGCCGTGCATGCGGCTTGCGCACCACGCCACCTGTGCGTGGCACTGCAGGCAACCGCCTGCCCGTCCACAGCGCCGCTGAACTCGATGGTGTCCGTGCTCGCCGCTGCGCCTCCCGTGTACGAATACGAGGCTGCACCCGCGGCGTCAGTCGTGCGGTTGGCGCTCAACGGGGCGGCCAGCGAGACGTTGTTGACGGTGACCGCGACGGGGAGGCCGGCGACCGGCGCTCCGCCGGCTCTTCGGAATGTTGCGGTGACGGCGTGTTGCGCGCCGGCCGCGCTCTCGCCGGTCGCGGGCAGGGCTTCGCAGCTCGCCTGTCCTGCCGCAGCGCTGCGGCTGCCGCTGCACGACACCGTCTGACCGTCGACGAAACCGGTAAACTCGATCACGTCGGTGCCATCGTTCGGGCTCGCCGTATAGTCGAACACGATCTGCCCCGCATTGTCGGTCGTCCGCCGGAGGGCAATCGGCGCACTCGGCCCGTTGGCGATGTTGATCGTGGCGTCCACGCCGGGCGCCGGAGTGCCGTCGGTACGGGAGAAACTTGCCGTAACCGTGTGCCTCCCCCCGGGGGCGGTCACGGCAGTCGCCGGCAGAACTTCGCATGCCGGCTGACGCAAGGTCCATGTCTTTTCGGCCTGGCAGCGGACGACACGGCCGTCGACGACCCCGCTGAACTCGATGGTATCGGTGCCGGCCGCGGTCCCAATGTACGCGAGTTGCGCGTCGCCGTTCGCGTTCGTGGGCACGCGCTTGCCGAGTGCAGCGTTGGGTCCGTTCAGGACATCAATGGTCACCGGCACGTTCGCGATCGTCGTGTTGTCGGCGCGGCGGAAGGTGGCGGTAACGGTGTGCGGACGCCCGACCCGATTCGTCGCCATTGCGGGCACGGCCGCGCAGCTCGGCTGCGCCGCCGTCCAGCTCTTGGTCGCACGACAGGTGACCGGCTGGTTGTCGACGGTCGCACTGAACTCGATCGTGTCGGTCCCGCCCTGCGATGTTCCCGTATAAGAGAACGGCGCCTGCCCGCTACCGTTGGTGGTTGCCATCGAGTTGAGTTGCGGACTGGCCCCGGTTATGCGGATCGTCACCGGCAATCCGACAACGAAGCTCCCATCGCCGCGGCGGAACGTCGCGGTCAGGGCGTGTGACGTCCCCCCGGGGTTCGTCGCTGCCGGCGGGACCACGGTGCATGACGGCAGCGCACCCGTCCACGTCTTCGTTCCCCGACAGGTCACGAGCCGGCCGTCGACCGTGGCGCTGAGTTCGACGATGTCAGTGCCTGGATTAACGCCGCTATACGACCACGCCATCTGGCCACCGCCGTTGGTGGTGGCGGTTGTCTGGGTCGGGTTGGCGCCGGTGACCCGGATGGTGACCGGGGTAAGGGCGGCGGGGGCCGTGGTCGCGCGGCTGAACACGGCGCTGATGGTGTGTTGCGTGCCGACCGGGTTCGTCGCCGTCGGCGGACGCAGGTCGCAACTTGGCCCCGCGTTGGTCCACGTCTTCGTCGCCTGACAGCTCAGCGGCCGCCCGTCGACGGTGGCGTTGAAGGTCACAGTGTCCGTTCCTACCGCCGCACCGCCGGTCCACGCGAAGGGGATTTGCCCCGCGGCGTTCGTCGTCAGGTTGCGGGTGGAGGCGTTCGGTCCGGTCACCGTCGTCGTCACCGCCACCCCGGTTGCGGGCGACCCGTCGCCGCGGCGGAAGGTCGCCGTCACGGTGTGGGTCGTGCCGGTAGCGTTGGTCGCGACCGGAGGGGCCACGTCGCACGTGGGAGCACCGCCGACCCATGTCTTGGTCGCCTGACAGGAAACGTTCTGGCCGTCGATGAAGGCGGCGAACGTGAAGGTATCGGTACCGGCGCCCCCGGCACCCCGATACGTCCACGCGACCTGACCGTTAGCGCCGGTAACCGCGTCTGCCAACACCGCGTTCGGACCCGTGGCCGTAACCGACACGGGCACGGCCGCTGCCGGACGCCCGTCGCCACGCCTGAAGATGCCGGTGACCGTGTGCCAGGTTCCAACCGTGTTAACGGCGGTCCCGGGCACCAGATAGCAACTCGGCCGGCGGTCGGTCCACGTCTTCGTCGAGCGGCACGTCACCGTTCGCCCGTCCAGAAACGCCGCGAACTCGATCGTATCGGTCCCCGCCCCCCCGGCGCCGGTGTACTGCCAGCCAACCTGACCGGCCGCATTCGTCAGCGCGTCTACTTGTGCCCCGTTGCGGCCCCTCACACTGATCGAGACGGGTAGGCCGGCGACGACGCTGCCGTCCTCCCGGCGGAACACCGCAGACACCGCATGGGACGTGCCTACCGGGTTGGTCGACGTGGCCGGCACAACGTCACAGCGGCCCTGCCCGACCCGCCAGGTCTTGGTCGCGCGGCAGTTGACGACTTGATTGTCGATGAAAGCCGCAAAGGCGATGACGTCGGTACCGGCCTGCTGGCCCGTGTAGGTCCAGGACACCTGGCCGTTGGCGCCGCTGATCGCATCGGCAAGCACCAATGGGGTGGCGCCGGAGACATTAACGGACACCGGATCTCCCGCTGCCGCAGTCCCGTTGGCGCGGCGGAACGTCGCCGTGACCGTGTGCTGGGTGCCGACCGGATTCGTATCGCTCGACGGCGAAACGTCGCACGTCGGACGCGCCGGCACCCACGTCTTCCGGGCGCGGCAGGTCACAACACGGCCGTCGATAAACGCGCCGAACTCGATGGCATCGGTGCCGGCAGAGTTGCCGGTATAGGTCCAACTCACCCGGCCGTTCCCGTCGGCGACGCCGTCGGCGAAGACGGTCGGAGAGGCCCCTGAGACGTTGATCGAGACGGAACTCCCCGCCGCCGGCGCACCGTTGGCGCGGCGGAACGTCGCGGTCACCGTGTGGGATGTGCCAACCGGGTTGACGTCGCTAACCGGGGTCAGACTGCAGCTTCCTTGCGCGGAGACCCACGTCTTGGCGGCACGGCAGGTAACGACGCGGCCGTCGACCCAGCCACTGAACTCAATGATGTCGGTCCCGGGCACTTGACTGGAGTACGAAAGGCCGACGGCACCGCTGCCGTTCGTCCAGCGCCAGCCGCTGAATTCGCGATAGCCGACCGGCAGGTCCGCGATGCTGACCGCAACCGGGATGCCGATGGCGGGCGCCCCGTTGCGGTGGCGGAAAACCGCCGTCACGTCGTGATCCGTCCCGACGTAGTTAGCCGCCGCGGCCGGGACCACCTCGCAGGTCGGGTGGTTCGAGACCCACGTCTTCGTCGCCCGACAGGCAACCAGGCGGTCATCGATAAAGGCACGGAACTCGATGACGTCGGTCCCGGGCGTCCGTCCCGTGTAGGACCAGCCAACGTCACCGCTCGGGCCGGTCATGGCGGATGCGAAGACGGTAGGATGGACACCGCTGCTGGTGATCGAGACGTCGATGCCGGCTGCCCGCGTGCCGTCGATGCGGGTAAAGACCGCCGTCACGGCATGCTCGTCGCCGACGCGATTGACCGCAGTCGAGGGGACTACGGAGCACGTTGGTTCCTCGACGACCCAGGTTTTCGTCGCCCGGCACCTGACGATCTCGTCGTCGACGACACCGGCGAAGTCGATGACGTCGGTCCCTGCGTTCTCGCCTACATACGCCCAACCGATCTGGCCAAACGCATCTGTCGCCGCATCGGCGAGAATGGTCGGGCTGGCACCCGACACGGTCACCGACACGGGGACGTTAGCCGCGGGCAGGCCGTTGGCGCGGCGAAAGACCACTCCAACCGAATGGGTGGTTCCAACCCGGTTGACCGCGGAGCCCGGGAACACGCTGCAACTGGGCTGCACTGCTACCCACGTCTTGCTCGCGGCGCAGCGCACGAGTGTCCCATCGACGACACCGGCGAACTCGACGAGGTCGGTACCGGCCCTCTGGCCGGTCCACTGCCATGCGATCTGGCCGTGCGCCTGGGTCACACCGTCGGCTAACACCGTACCGTGCGCACCGGTGACGGCAATCGAAACCGGGACGCCGTCGACGGGCGAGCCGTTTGCACCGCGGAAGATTGCCGTCACGACGTGATCGGTCCCGACGGCATTCACGGCGCTGCTCGGAACCGTTTCGCACGTCGGCGCCTGTTCGGCCCAGATCTTGCCGGCGCTGCACCCCACGACCTCACCATCGACGACGCCCGCAAACTGGATCACGTCTTCACCCGCCTGCTCGCCAACGTACGGCGGGGTAACGACCTGTCCGAACGCATCGGTTTCCGCATCGATGAGAATGGTCGGGCTGATGCCGGAGATGACCACCGACACCGGGATGCCCGCCGCGGGCGAGCCGTCGGCGCGCTCGAACGTGGCGACCGTCACGTGTTCGGACCCGAGCCGGTTGGTCGCCAATTCGGGCGACACATGGCAGGCCGGCCGCGGCAGCCGCTGCGTCGGCGTCGGGGTCGCGGTCGGCGTCGGGGTAAAGGTCCGGGTCGGCGTCGGCGTCCACGTCCGGGTCGGCGTCCAAGTCGGTGTCCAGGTCGGCGTGGGGGTCCAGGTTGGCGTTCGCGTCGGGGTGCGCGTGTGGGTAGGTGTCCACGTGTGGGTCGCGGTGGCAGTGCGGGTTGCGGTCGAAGTCGCCAGGCTCTGCCAGGTCTTCGACGCGGTGCAGGCGAACTCGAGGCTCCCGACCAGGCCGCTGGCCCGGATACTGTCGGTGCCGACCGCCATGCCGCCCGTGTACTGCAACGCGACATTCCCGCTCCCGTCGGTACTGCCGCTGCGGGTGGTGCCGCTGTTCGGTCCCGAGATCACCGTCAGGTCAACCGGCACGCCGGTGGCGGCCGATCCGTTGCCATGACGTACGCGTACGGTGACGTTGTGCGCGGTGCCCACCGGGTTGAGGTCGCTCGCGGGATCGATCGTGCAGGTGGGCGGCGACGTCACCCACGACTTGGTCGCCGAGCAGTTGACGATCTCCCCGTCAACGATACCGGCAAAGTCGATGACGTCGATGCCGGCGTTGAGCCCTTCGTAAGTGAACACAACCTGCCCGTTTTGATTGGTTACCGCGTCGGCGATGACGGGATTGGCACCGCTCAGGTTGCTGACCGACACTAAGGCGCCCACGGCGAGGAGGCCATCCGCCGTCCGGAAGGTCGCGGTAACCGTGTGGGTCTGGCCCACCAGATTCGTGTCGTCGATCGGCTCGACCGTGCAGGGTGGCGGCGGGTTGCCCCAATACTTGGTGGCTGTGCAGCTGAACGAGCCGCCGCCGCTGCCGCCCGACGCCTCGATAACGTCGCGGCCGGTTCGCCCGGCGACGCCGGTGTAATTGAACCCAACGGAGCCGCTGGCGTTGGTCACCGCGCTGCCGGACGCGCCGACGTGGGGGCCGGACGTGACTTCGACTTCGACCGTTTCGCCGCTCGCCGGCGAGCCGTCGGTGTTGGAAACGTAGACTGTGAAATCGTGTCGGGTCCCGGGGGCGTTGGTCGCCTCGGGGGGCTCGATCACGCACTCCTTCGGTTTGACGATCTGGCCGATCTTGCCGCGTACCGCCTGCTCGAAGTCCTCGAAGGTGTTGGTAATGATGACAAAGCCCGGACTGGTAAACGGCGGCGCGATGTAGCCCGGCTGCGGATAAACGAACTGATCGCGGAGGAAGTCGATCGCCGTCTGCGGCGCGTCCACGGCTTCGGCGTTGATTTCATCGATGCCGGCACTAACGGCGGCATTGCGCGACGCCACGGCGGCGGGCTGACTGTCCGGCACACCGTCCGTGACCACGTTGATAACCCGCCGGCTGGACGTACACGCGCCCCCGGCAATCAAACTGGCGCACAGGTCCACCGCGGAGGCCAGGTTGGTTCCGCCGTTGCTCTTGGGCATGGTCCGGAGGGCGTTGGCGATACTGTTCGCGGTCGCCTGGGAGTCGATAACGGTCGGGGTGACGCGGGTCGTCGAACTACTCGAGAACTCGACGGCACTGATCTCAATCGCACCACTCTGGGGCACAACGGAGGAGTCGGCGATCGCGTTGGCGAGGCCGTTGCGCATGAGGTCGAATTCGCTGGTGCCGATGCTGCCCGACCCGTCGATGGCGAGGCAGAGGCGCACGTTCGGACACCCGTTGGCCCGGGCGATGGAGGGGGTGAAAAAGGCGAGGACGAGGACGGCCAGCAACACGCTCGTATCGACCCACCTGCCTGGGAAGCGACCCGCTGCGTTCATCATTTTCCTCCGTCCCCGGGGCCAGCGCCACCACCCGGCCGCATGCAACTCGCGCCCCCGGCCTCGGGTTACGGCTCGCAAAACCGAGACCACACTGGCGGTAACCGTCAGCGACGTTTTTCTTCGGACTGTTTCACGCGCGTACACAAGAGTCAAACAACTATTCCGAAGGTTGCGAATCGGCGGGACGCGGGGCTGAACAGGTCAACCTTCAAGCTGGCGCGCGACCGGCACGGGCGGCCCCGAGCCATGCCAGGCGCATGGAGTTCCACCTGCGGCATCCGCCGTTTTCGTTCGCGCCGAGTGACACCTACCTTACCCGGCGCGTATCGCGGCCCGCGAGATCTCACGAATAACGCGGGTCAGGGATCCGAAAGGCGAACCCAAACCGACTTGAGCCTGGTGTAGGCTTCGAGCGAATGGATGCCCATCTCGTGTCCCCATCCGCTCTGCCTCACTCCACCGAACGGGCTGGCGAAGTCGTAGCAACCGTAACGGTTGATGAAGATCATGCCCGCGTCGAGCGCCTGCGCAACGCGATGCGCCCGTGCCACATCCCCCGACCACACTCCCGCGGCGAGACCGTACGACGTGTTGTTGGCAAGGGCCACTGCCTCCGCCTCGTCCGCGAACGGCGCGACGCACAACACGGGCCCGAAGATCTCCTCCTGTGCAAGGCGGCTGTGCGGGTCCACATTCGCAAAGATCGTCGGGCGGACGAAGAACCCCTCCGCATTGGCGCCCGTGCTGTCGCGTTCGCCCCCCACCAGCAACCGGGCGCCGCTGCGGACGCCGTCGTCGATGGCATGCAGTATGCGGTCGAAATGCGGGCGGTTGCACTGCGGGCCCTGCTCGCTGCGTGGATCGAACGGGTCGCCGCAGACCGCCTTTGCCGCGCGCGCGACGAGCGCCTCGACGACGCGCTCGTAGATGCCTTTCTGCAGCAGAAAACGTGTCGGCTCCGAGCACTTCTCCCCCTTCTGGGAGAACATCAGATGGAAGGACCGATCGACGGCGAAGGCCAGGTCGGGGACATCGTCGAACACGATGTTCGGCGACTTGCCGCCGAGCTCCAGCGTAACCGTCTTCAGGTTCGACTCCGCCGCGCCGACCAGGATGCGGCGCCCGGTCGCCGTGCTCCCGGTAAATGCGATCTTGTCGATACCGGGATGGCGGGTCAGGCGCTCTCCGGCTTCGACGTCGCCGAGGACGACGTTGACGACACCCGGCGGCAGAGTGCCGTCGGCGTGCAATATCTCGACGAAGCGCAGCAGAGAAAAGGGCGTGAACGGCGAGGGCTTGACCACCGCCGAGTTGCCCATCGCCAGCGCCGGCGCAAGCTTCCAGGCGGCCAGCAGCAGGGGAAAGTTCCAGGGCACGATGAGCCCGCAGACACCCACCGGCACGCGCTGTGTGAAGTTCACGAACGGCCCATCCACCGGGCAGGTTTCGCCGTAGTACTTGTCGGTCCAGCCCGCGTAATAGTCGAAGACGTCGGCCGTGTCGGGCATGTCGTCTTCGTAGGCTTCGCGGTAAAGCTTGCCGTTCTCGAGGGCGATGAGAGTGGCCAGTTCGGCACGGTTCGCCCGCACCAGTTCGCCCATGCGCCTGAGACAGCGGGCCCGCTCGCGGCGACTCAGCTTCGGCCAGGCCCCGCTTGCGAAGGCACCGCGGGCCGCGGCGACGGCGCGGTCAATTTCCTGCCCATCCGCCACGCCAAACGCGCCGTGCGTCCGGCCGGTCGTCGGATTAATCGTTTCGCGGACAACGTCGCCCGGAGCGGCCCACTCCCCTCCGACGTACGATCGCTTCAGGTCGGCGATCCACTTGAGCGCCCACTCGGTGCGTGCGGGTTCCATGCGGCTCTTCGTTCTACCGCCACGGCGGCCGAACGCAACCGGCGACGAGCAAGGAGGGCGAGTTGGAGAAGGCGCCTGTGCGGGGCGCGGCCACTCAGGGGCGCGCCCCGGGGGCGCTAACTACTCAAGCCCGGCGACGGCGTCTTCGGACGATGCGAGCGCCGCCGCCGACCAATGCGAGGCACAGCACGGCAAGCCCGCCTTGCCCCAGTGTCGGCGCACCGATGGCCTGCCCCCCGCCGCCGGTGTCCGGCCGCTCCTGATAATCGAAGGAAAGGTCCTCGATCAGAAACCCGCTACCGCCGGTCAGAGTGACCGTCTTGATGTAAGCCCCGGTGTTACCGTCGAACACGCCGACCTGGGAGTTGAAGATGTCGGACACGTAGAAGTTGGTGCCGTCGAAAGCGATACCGGTAGCCTGGAACCCCGGCGTGATGAACGCCGGCTGCAGGAGGTTGCCGTTGGTGTCGTAGACGTCGTAAGGCGCATTGACCGCATCGCCGCGGTTCGAGATCAGCTTGCCGTTGAAGAACTCCAGCCCATCGCAATAACTGGTGCAGTTAGCCAGCGTGACGGTGTTGAGCAGGGTCCCGGTCGGGCTGAAGTAGTAGGCCTTGTTGGGACCCGAGTAATCGCCGACCCAGAAATTGGTGCCGTCAAAGGCGATCGTGGATAGACCCGTAACGCCCGGAACCGAGAAGGCCACGCCGAGGTCCGCGCACGTGTTGATGTCCATTATGTAGATGTTGTTGCTGTCGGCGACGGTGAAATACGCCACATTGCCGACCACCACTATGCCACGGCCGTTGCCCTTGCCGGGCGAGCAGCTCTGCAAGAGAGCCCCCGTTTGAGGGTCGATGGTATCTATGCGGTTGGAGCCGGCACTGTTTCCGTAAAGCTTGTTGGCCTGACCGTAGGCCGGCAACCCCAGGGCGATACCGACGAAGCACGTAACGACCGCCGCGCGCGAGATCCTCATTGATAAACACCCTCCCAACCGACGCCGGTACGCTGAAACCGGGCCGTTGTCAACCGACAAAGCCAGCCTCCCCGCAACCCCTCGGGCCCACCCCCCCCCCGCGCCCAGTAAGTCGGTAAACGCGGACGTCCGACCGATCCTCCGCTTCGCCGCGCGCCCGCATGCCCGAGCCCCGGAGGACCGCCGCGGTGGCGCAATGAAGGCCGTTCTTCAGGCTTGCAGTGTCACGACGAGCGGCACTCCGAAGCGCGCGAAATCGCGATCTTCGCTCAGAATCTCCGCCACGCCATGCTCTCGGCAAACGGCCACCACTTGCGCGTCGAAGGCCAGGTTGCCCTGCACGGCCCCGCTGCGACACGACTCGGCAAATAGCGCCGGGAACATAGGTCCCGGCACGAGAATCCGAGCCGACGGACTCCCCAGTACCTGATCGAGGAACGCCAGCGCCGTTTCGAGATCGGTGGGCGGATGGAAGATGCGCGGGTGAGTCACGACCCGCACGAACTCGCCGATGCAGAATGCCGGCAGTGCCCAGGGCGTGCCGCCTTCCACCAGCTCCGTCAGGCGCTCGATTGCAGCCGTGTGCAGCGCCATCTCCTCGCGGTGGGCGTAAACGAGGATGTTGGTGTCGATCGCAATCATCGGCGATCGTCGAGCAGCTCATAGAGAGCGTTGCGATCGGCGATGTCGATTGCCGGGGGGCGCGAACCGCGAATCGTCGGCGGCGAGAAACGATACTGCGGCTTGCCCTTGGGCCGTGGCGCGAGCCGCGCCCGCAGCGCTTCCTCGACCACCGCCCGCAACGTGGTGCCGCGCGAAGAAGCGTAACGCCTGGCACGCTCCAGCAGGCGGTCGTCAATATCGAGCGTCGTCTTCATATGGGTCAGCAATATCATTGGCCCATACAGGCGGCAACATCGAGACCCACGGTACTGGCGCATACACCGCGTGGGACAACCACCACAGCCGCCGACCTGCCTGCCCGTCGATATCGCGGGCGCTCACGATATCGACCGCGACGCCGGATTCGAATTCCCCGGCGGCGGCGATTTCAGCCTGCGCCCCGGCAGCCCCGCGCTCGACGCCGGCGACATCCTGCCGCGCGAAACCTTTGCGCCCGGTAACGTGTCAGTCTCGCCATGGGCCTCTCACTAATACCGCGAGCCTGTCGGCGCGGGGCCGGTTGCGCTACCCGCGAGTTGTCCGCCGCCGGCTTCTCCCCGCGTTGCCACAACCCAGGCATCGCGATACAGACCGCCCACCTATGACCCCGTCCGCAAGCATTGGAACCGCCGCCGCGGTCGCGCTCGGCACCTTGCTGTCGGCCATCCCTGCCGGGGCCGCTCCGGTTTCGCAGGCCTTCAAGCTCGACCACTTCGGCTATCGCACCGGCGATCCCAAGATTGTCATCGTCACGAGCAATCCTGGGACGACCATCGAACTGCGCACGCCCGCCGATACGGTGGCCTTCACGATTCCCACCGACGGCGGGTCGATTGCCGCCAGGGGCGCCGACGGTCCCGCCTCCGGCGACAACGTGTGGTGGGTCGACTTCGGTAGCTTCGCCACCTCGGGCACGTACCGGCTGTACAGCCCGGCCATGGGCGCCCAGTCGTACGACTTCGAAATCGCCGATGACGTCTACGCCGACCCGGTGCGCACCGCACTGCACACGTTCTACCTGCAACGCTGCAACACGCCGAAGACGGCAACGCATGCGGGGGTCTGGGCGGACACGGCGGCCTGCCACATGACCGACACCACGACGGGTCCGGCGGCCGGGCACAACGACTACGGGTCGAAGAACCTCGCCGGCGGCTGGCACGACGCCGGCGATTACAACAAGTATGTCTGGGGTGCCGTGTCGCAGGCGATTCGCGCCATGCTCCGCGCGTACGAGCAGAATCCGACGGCGCTGCGCGACGACGACACGAACATCCCGGAATCCGGGAACGGTACGCCCGACCTCCTCGACGAGATCGAATGGGAACTCGACTGGATGCTCGCCATGCAGTTGCCCGACGGTTCCGTGCTGTCGCAGATGCACGTGAACGGCTACGCATCGACGTCCCCGCCGAGCGCCGATCCGAACGTGCGCTACTACCGGAATCCGGACCTGGAGTCCGGTTCCGTCGCTGCCGGCACGTTCGCTCTGGCCTCGCGCTTCTACGACGCGGTCGGCATGACGACCTATGCGACGACGTTGCGCAACGCGGCACTGTCCGCGTGGGCATGGCTTGCCGCGCAGCCTCAGCACAGCCATCACAAGGTCTGGGCCGCCGCCGAAATCTTCCGCATGGATCCGTCGCAAACGGCGGCCCAGACTTACGTCGACAACTACCACCCCGGCAACTGGGGCGGCGTGTTCTTCAATGTCGTCGACTACGACACGTTCGCCGCCCTGACGTACGTCGACACGCCGGGCGCAACCGCCGCCGTCGTCAGCAACATGCGTGCGGACATCGCCGACCAGGTCGACTACATCTTCTCCGAGAACGACCTCTACCGAAACGGCATGCCGGCGTGGTCGTACTACTGGGGCTCGAATGCGATTCGGGCCGGCTACGGCCTGTTCCTCATCGAGGCCGCGCGCCTCGATGCCACCGGCTCGCACACCACCGACGAGTGCCGGCAGCACGCGCTCGACCTCTATCACTTCTTCCACGGGCAAAATGCCCTCAACATGCTCTATCTCACCAACATGGCCGCCCGCGGCGGCGAGCACTCCTCTTTCCAGTTCTACCACTCGTGGTTCGGCGACTCGGCCAGCGCGTTCTCGCTGGCGACGTTCATGGGAAAGCCGCCCGGGATCGTCGAGCCCGACTACCCTTACTTCAAGGGCACCGACAACTTCGGTATCGGCGACAACAAGACCTCGACCCTGGGACCGCCGCCGGGATTCGTAACCGGTGGGCCCAACAAGGACTACGCCGGCACGGCCTCGCCGCCGCTTGGCGCCGTGTACTACAACCGCTTCTATCGCGACTGGGCGGATCAGACCGAGTGGACCGTGCGGTCGTGGGAGATCACCGAGAACTCGATCGGCTACGAGGGTCCGTACGTCGCGCTTGGCGCCTACTTCCTCGGCCCGCCGGTGTGCGACAACAACGGTACCTGTGCCGGGGCCGAGACGGTCCTGAACTGCCCGGGCGACTGTAGCACGATCGCCACGCTCGACGCCTACCTAACGTACAAGGCGAGCGCGCCGGGCCGAGACGCCGGCGGGGTCCCGCTCGCCAACGGGAACGCCCTGCCGTCCGACTGGATCGTCACCGTTAACGACCGTCATCTCGACGACGCGGCGGCCGACGATCCCGAGAACTTCGAGGTGCGCGGCGTGGTGGGAGTCACGAACCCGCTGGTGCGGGATGCCGGCGGACCGCCGCTCGCGCCGGAGCGGCACTACCTCCGCTACGCCATGCTCCCGGGTCCGCAGAGCGTCGCCCCGGCGGTTGACGGCGTCTTTCCCAAACCGACCAAACACATCGGCCGCATCTGGCAGCTCCACAACGGACTCGGCACGGTCAACGTGCAGTCGCTCAAGGTGCGGAGTCTGTGGTTGCCGGCGAGTACGAGCACCACCGCAGCCCCGGCCGCCCCGAGCGACGCCACACACTACGTGTGCTACGGCGTGAAGCCGACACGCGACGGCACGGACCAGACCCCGGGGGGCAAGCTGGCGGGTAACCTGCAGGCGTTCGTCGAGGACGAGTTCGACGACTGCGCGCTCGATGCCGCGGGCTCGCCGAGCTTTGCCGGCAGCGCCGCGGAGGGCAAGTGCCTGTTCGACCTCCAGCGCCCTGTGGAGCTGTGCAACCCCATGGACAAGAGCGCGGTCCAGCCGCCGCGCCAGAGTTCCGCAACGGTCGCCGGCTCGACGGCGAGCAACATGACCAGCTTGCTCTGCTACAAGGCCAGGCTCGCGGCGCGATTCAAACACGCGGGCACGGCAGCGCTGGCCAACGCCGCCGTCGGTGCGAGCGTCAGCCCGGCGCAGGCGAAGCATGTCAAGCGCCGCGCCAAGAACGGCAATCCGCTCTACAGCGCTCCGGGCAATCTGTTCCCCAACCCGGTTCTGGTCGACACCACCCGGGCCGAGCTGATCTGCCTGCCCTCCGACGTGCTCGGCATGTAGCCCGCGGCAACGGCCGCCGGCGAGCTACGGCAACAACGAACTGCCGGGTTTCCGGGCAGTGCTGCCCGCACTCGGGCGCATACCCGCGCCGCGTCGGGTCGATCCCCCGTCGAAACCCGCTTTGGGAAGCTCTCCGGCGGTTGGCATCCCCCTTGCGTCTAAGTACTCCGGTTCATTAGTCCGGCGACGTATTCCGTTCGTCCCGAGTAGCGCCATCTTTTCGGCGGCGTATCGAGGGGCGGGGCCGCAAAGCCGCTCGCCAGGCTGCCCCTCGATACGCCCCTGAGAAAACGGGGCTACTCGGGGCGAACGGGAAGCGTCGTACGGAATACGTCGCCGTAATTGTGCCCATCAATACTAAGGTTTGCGAACGACCTTCTTCGGCAGGGACACGATGCGCAGGATGAAATTGGTGGCAATCGGGAACGGCATGGCGGGCATTCGCACACTCGAGGAGTTGCTGCGCGTCGCCCCCGATCTGTACGAAATCACCGTGTTCGGCGCCGAGCCGCATCCGAACTACAACCGCATACTCCTTTCGCCCGTGCTGGCCGGTGAGCAGCGTTTCGAAGCGATCGTCCTGAACGATTTCCGCTGGTACGCGGATCACGGGATCACGTTGCACCCGGGCAGCAAGGTGACGTGCGTCGACCGGCAGGCGCGCGTTGTGGTCAGCGCGGATGGCAGGCAGGAGTCCTACGATCGCCTGCTCTTCGCGACCGGTTCGGTGCCGATTCGGCCCCCGATCCCCGGCACGGATCTGCCCGGCGTGCTCACCTTTCGCGACATTGCCGACACGCAGGCAATGATCGAAGCGGCGGCGCGACACAAAGACGCGGTCGTGATCGGGGGCGGCCTGCTCGGCCTCGAAGCCGCCAACGGCCTGCTCGCGCGCGGCATGAACGTAACGGTAATCCACCTCGCCCCCTGGCTGATGGAGCGCCAACTCGACGCTACGGCGGCAGCCCTGTTGCAGACCTCCCTCGAACAGCGCGGCCTCCGCTTCCTTCTGAACACGCAGGCCCGAGAGATCGTCGCTGACGACGCCGGCCGCGTCGGTGCCGTGCGCCTCAACGACGGCGCCGAAGTCCCAGCCGCGCTCGTCGTGCTCGCCGTCGGCATCCGCCCCAACGACGAGCTGGCGCGCGCATGCGGCTTGCACTGCGAGCGCGGCATCGTCGTCGACGACACGATGATGACCTACGACCCCCGCATCTACGCCGTGGGCGAGTGCATCTCGCACCGCGGGATCTCGTACGGATTGGTGGCCCCACTCTTCGAACAGGCGAAGGTTTGTGCCAACCATCTCGGCCATCTCGGCTTCGCCCGATACACGGGCTCGACGGTCTCGACGAAGCTCAAAGTGACCGGAATCGACATCTTCTCGGCCGGCCACCTGGGCGGCGATGACGGTGCCGACGAGATCACGCTGCTCGACCGCGGGGGCGCCGTGTACAAGAAGCTCGTCTTGAAGGCCGACCGCCTGATCGGCTCGGTGCTGTTCGGCGACACTGCCGACTCGAGCTGGTATTCTCGTCTCGTCAAAGACGAGACGCCCATAGGCGAGTTGCGCGGCCGCCTGATCCTCGGCCAGCCGGCGCTCGGAAGCTCCGGACACCAGGGCGAACAAAACGCCGCCGCGCTCCCCGACGACTTCGAGGTGTGCGGCTGCAACGGCGTGTGCAAGGGTACCATCGTCCGTGCGATCAAGGAGAAGGGGCTCTTCACGCTCGATGACGTGCGCAAGCATACGAAGGCGTCGTCGTCGTGCGGCTCGTGCACCGGTCTCGTCGAGCAGCTTCTCGCCTCCGTCGTCGGCGGTGCGTATCAGCCGCGGTCCGCCTCGCAGACGCCGGTTTGCGAGTGCACGGACTACACGCACGAAGAAGTACGTCGCGCGATACGCGACCACGAGCTGCTGTCGATTCCCGAGGCGCTGCGGTTCCTCGAGTGGCGTACGCCGAACGGCTGTGCCACCTGCAGGCCGGCCCTCAACTACTACCTGCTGTGCGCCTGGCCCGGAACGTACCGGGACGACCCGCAATCGCGTCTGGTCAACGAGCGGGCGCATGCGAACATCCAGAGAGACGGCACCTACTCGGTGGTTCCACGCATCTACGGCGGGGTCACCACACCGGCACAACTGCGACAAATCGCCGAGGTGGCGGAGAAGTATGCCGTGCCCACCGTGAAGATCACCGGTGGGCAGCGCATCGACCTGCTCGGCGTCAGGAAGGAGGACCTGCCTCGCGTCTGGGCCGACCTCGGCATGCCGTCCGGGTTCGCCTACGGGAAGTCCGTCCGCACCGTGAAGACGTGCGTGGGATCGGAATGGTGCCGCTTCGGCGTGCAGGACTCGACCCGGATGGGGATCGAGCTCGAGCAGGGGCTCGATCGCGTATGGACCCCGCACAAGGTGAAACTGGGAGTATCGGGCTGCCCGCGCAACTGCGCGGAGTCGACGATCAAGGATGTCGGCGTCGTCGGCGTCGACTCGGGATGGGAGATCTACGTCGGCGGCAACGGCGGGACGAAGGCCGAGGTCGCACAGTTCCTGGCGAAGGTCGCTCTCCCCGCGGAAGCGATGGAATACACCGGCGCATTCTTGCAGCTCTACCGGGAGGAGGCGCGCTATCTCGACCGCACGTCGCATTGGATCCACCGGGTCGGGCTCGATTACGTGAAACGGCGCATCGTCGCGGATGCGGAGGGCCGCAAGGCACTGTACGCCCGACTGACGGAGGCGCAGCGCGATGTCCCCGATCCCTGGGCGCTGCGCGTCGCGCGCCGGGATCCCGAATTCGAAACCATCTCGGCACGCGACCGCTACCCGAGCGAGAGGAATCGCAATGAGTCCATGGCTGAGAGTCTGCCCGCTCGATGATATCCCGCGGCTCGGGGCTCGGGTTGTGCACACCGAGATCGGAGACATCGCGGTATTTCGCAACGCAGAGGACGAGGTCTTCGCCCTCGCGGATCGCTGTCCCCACCGGGGCGGGCCACTCTCCCAGGGGATCGTCTTCGACCGCCGCGTCGCGTGCCCGTTGCACGGCAGGACGATTCATCTGGAAAGCGGCGAGGCGCAGGCCCCGGACGACGGGTGCACGCGCAAGTACCGGGTACGAATCGAGAAGGGCGTGGTGCATCTGAACCTGCAGTCCTAGGAGCCTGTCGGAGAAAGCGGCCCCCTCGCCCTTCGACGGGCTCAGGGCGAGCGGAAAATGCTGTGAAATCAAGGCAGAGCCCGCTCGTGCTGAGCTTGTCGAAGCACCATCGTGCCTTTCCCCGACAGGCTCCTAGAAAAGGGTGTCGGAGTCTTCCCTGACGCGCCTCCGCCGCCGTGGCACGGCGCGGGCGAAGTCCGCAACCCATAGCCTGACCAGCCTCGCCTTTGGGACGGCGAGGCTCCTGCCGAGCCGCGACAGTCCGACGACGGCCATTTTGTGCGCCCGGCGGCGATTGGGTTCCCGCCACCAGTCATGCTCTACTCCGGTCATGACCGGCACGAACCCTGGCGCCGCCGTGGACCTCGCCGCAGCCGCGGCGGCGATCGAACCTTTACTCGCCGAGGCCGGGGCACTGACCCTGCGTTGGTTCCGCACCCCGGTGCAGATCGACGACAAGGGGGGAGCTCACGGTTACGATCCCGTGACCGAAGCCGACCGCGCCGTGGAAACGTTACTGCGTGACGGGCTCACGGCGCGCTTCCCCGAACACGCGATCGTCGGCGAGGAGCACGGCAAGAGCGGTCCGCCGGACGCGCGGGTGCGCTGGATTATCGATCCCATCGACGGCACGCGAGCTTTTGTCAGTGGCATTCCGGAGTGGGGCATTCTCGTCGGCCTGACGGTCGACGGCCAACCGGTAGCCGGCTGGGCCCACATACCGTACCTCGGGGAGACGTTTGCCGGCGTTGGTGGCCGTGGATGGTTCGAGCGAACAGGGCAAGGGCAACGGCAACCGCTACGCACCCGACCTACCACCGAACTCGCGGCGGCCACCCTGTTCTGCACGCACCCTTCGACGTTCGCAGCGGCCGGTCGACTCGCCTTCGAGCGCCTTGCCGCGCGCGTCAGGCTGCAACGCTATGGCGGCGATTGCTACTCGTATTGCCTGCTCGCCCTCGGACACATCGACCTCGTCGTAGAGTCGAGCCTGCAGCCGTACGACATCGTACCGCTGATGCCGATCATCGCCGCCGCCGGCGGCGTGGTAACCGACCCGGGCGGCCGCCCACCCCTCGACGGCGGCACGGTCATCGCCGCCGCAACCCCGGAGCTGCACGCGCAGGCAATGGCAGTGTTTGGGGGCTTGAGGTCTTGAGGTCTTGAGGTCTTGAGGGCTTGGGGTCTTGAGGGCTTGGGGTCTTGAGGGCTTGGGGTCTTGAGGGCTTGAGGTCTTGAGGGCTTGAGGGCTTGGGGGCTTGGGGGCTTGGGGGCTTGGGGGCTTGGGGGCTTGGGGGCTTGGGGGCTTGGGGGCTTGGGGGCAGCCGGTATCTGCAGCCTTTCGTTCTAACCACGCGGCCCCCAAGACCCCAAGACCCCAAGACCCCAGGACCCCAGGACCCCTACATCGCCACCTCGCCGGTGACCGTCGCTTCGTAGCCGACCTTTTTCAGGGCCTCGATCATCGAGGTCTTGCTGGCGGTCTGATCGCAAACGACGTAAGCCTCTTTCTTGGCGAAATCTGTGGTAACGGTCCGTACCCCCGGTACGGATTGCAGGGCGCCGCGGACGCGCGCCGAGCAGCTCGATGGTCAGGTCATGCCGGGAACGCTAAGGATAAGTCTAGTACCCGCGTTCCCGCTGGGCGGCTGGCTCTGGGCGCGGCCGAGACCCGGAATCGCGAGGGCCGCACCGGCCAGCAACGCGGTGATGAATCGACGCCGATCGGTTACCATGTGACCTCCGTGAGACATAATGAACTCGCCATACGATTCCACAAAGGAAACCGCGGTGCCAGAGGCCACCGCATACGCGCGGGAGGGAATGCGATGCGTGCATGGTTTGCGTTCACTCTGACCCTCGTGCTTTCGAGCGGCGCCGGGGCCGGCGAACCCGCCAGCTACTCCCCGGATACCGTGCCGGCCGCCCTTCAGCCGGCGGCGGCGCGGGCCACCCAGGCAATGACGCAACTTCAGCCGCGGTTGTTGCAGATGCTGACCGCCGCGCTGAACGAGGGCGGGCCGGCAGCGGCGATTCGGGTCTGTAAAGCCGACGCGCCGGCGCTCGCGGCGGCGGCCGGCAAGGAATTCGGGGTGGAGATCGGGCGCACCAGCTTCCGGCTGCGCAATCCGAAGAACGCGCCGCGCCCCTGGGCGCAGCCTTTCGTTGCCGCCGCCGCAGGCCGGAAGGCCGGGGCCGTCCCGGCGCGGGTCGTCGACCTCGGGAAGGGACGGGTCGGCGTCTTGCGGCCCATCCCCATGCAGCCGCTGTGCGTTGCCTGCCACGGTCCGCGCGATCGGATCGATCCCGCGGTGAGGGCGGCGCTGGCCGAGGCGTATCCTGCCGACGAGGCGGTGGGATTCGAGGACGGCGAAGTGCGCGGCTTCATCTGGGCGGAGGCCCGCTAGAGGCGGCTTCCACCGGTCTCAGTGCGGGCTTCGCCCGCCCGTTACAGATCCCCCGCCTCCCCGAAGCTCACCTCTTCCTCGGTGCGGTTCTCGAAACGCGTGTACTCGGACATGAAGGTGAGGGCCACGGTGCCGGTGGGTCCGTTGCGTTGCTTGCCGACGATCACTTCGGCGGCACGGTCCTCGGCGCCCTTGTCGTAAACGATCGGCCGGAACAGGAAAGCGATGACGTCGGCGTCCTGTTCTATGGCGCCCGATTCGCGCAGGTCGGCCATCACCGGCCGCTTGTCGGCACGGGTCTCCACCTGACGATTGAGCTGCGACAACGCCACAACCGGGACGTTGAGTTCCTTCGCCAACGCCTTCAGCGCACGCGAGATGCTGGATATCTCCTGCTCGCGGCTGTCGCTGTCGTGACCGCGCATGAGCTGCAGATAGTCGACGACGATCAGGCCGAGGTTGGCGTCGCGGTCGCGCTTCAGGCGGCGCGCCTTGGCGCGCAGTTCGAGCACGCTGAGGGCCGGCGTGTCGTCGATATAAATCGGCGAGTCGGCGAGCCGACTGGCCGCCAGAGCAAGCCGGGGAAAATCCTGCTCGGCCGCGAGGCCGGCGCGCACCCTCGATTGATCGACCCGGGCCTGAGAGCACAGCAGGCGAAGAACGAGCTGCTCCTTCGACATCTCCAGCGAAAAGATCGCCACACCGATCTTCGACTGCACCGCCGCGTACTCGGCGATGTTCAGGGCAAAAGCCGTCTTGCCCATGCTCGGACGCCCCGCCACGATGATCAGGTCCGACGGCTGCAAACCCGCGGTCATCCGGTCGAGGTCGATGAACCCGGACGGCACGCCGGTCACCAGCTCCTTGCGTTCGTAGAGCTGCTCGATGGCTTTCATCGAGTCGACCATTATGTCGCGGATGCGGAAGAACGTCGGCCGTACTTTGCGTTCGGAGATGGCGAAGATCTTGTGCTCGGCTTCGTCGAGGAACTGGTCGACGTCGGCCCCCGATTCGTAGCCGGCCATCGCGATTTCGGTGGCGGTCTGAATCAGGCTGCGCAGGATCGCCTTTTGCCGAACGATGCGCGCGTAGTAGGCGGTATTGGCGGCGGTGGGAACTTTGTCCACGAGCTCGGCGAGATAGGCGGCACCGCCAATGTCGGCGAGTTCGGAGCGCGCCTTGAGGACGTCGGTGAGCGTGATGAGATCGACCGGCTCGCCGCGCTGGTTCAGCTCGACCATCGCGCGCATGATGCGGCGGTGCGACTCGCGGTAGAACTCCTCAGGGCTAACCAGCTCGAGGGCGCGATCGATGGCCGTGTTGTCGAGGAGTACGCCTCCGAGCACCGCCTCCTCAGCCTCGATGCTCTGCGGCGGTAGCTTGCGGGTCGTCTCGTCGAGCTGGTTCATGAGAAGCGGCAAGGTAGCAGACGCCCCCGCACCGGCAAAGCGGCAGCTTGCGAGCGCGGGTTCTCCCCGCTGTCGGTTCCCTCGCTTGCTCGCCGTGCGCAGACTTCCGCTTCAGGACAAGACGGCGCGCGCGCCGTAGACCCGGTAGAGCAGCACGTAAATCGCCACGCCGGTTACGGAAACATAAAGCCATACCGGCAAAGCCCAGCGCGCGATGCGGCGGTGCTCGACGAAGCGCCCGCGCGCGGCGCGGTAGAGCGCGAGCAAGGCCAGTGGCGGGACCAACGCCGCCAGCACCGTATGCGAAGCGAGAATCGTCAAGTACACGATGCGAATCGCGCCCGTACCCGGGAAGCGCACGCTGCCGGCGACGCTGTGGTAAGCGAGATAGGAAATCAGAAACGCCACCGATACCGCGAATGCCGCCATCATGCAGAACCGATGTGCCGCCACCGCTTTCCTCCGAATCGACACGTAGCCGAGACCGAGCAGCACGGCGCTGGTCGTGTTGAGCAACGCGTTGAGCAAGGGCAGGTCCAACACGCTCACGACGCCGATCCTCCACGCAAGATCGAAATGTCGGCGAGCAGGCGATCGACGTCGGTTGCCTCCGTGCCGTGGTAGTAGCCGCGGATCTGAAGTGCGGAGTCGACGAGCACGAACCGGTCGCTGTGGGTAATGAGCTCCCCGGCCGCCGGTTCCTGACCCTCCGGCTGAGGTTCCACGGCCAAACGAAAGCCGTCCTGAACGAGCGCATAAAGCGCCGCCCGGTCCCCGGTCACAAACCGCCAGCGGCCAGTGTCCGCTCCGAAGCGGGCAGCGTATTCGCGCAACACTGCCGGCGTATCGTGGAGCGGGTCGACACTGAACGATACCAGCCCGACGTCGTGCATCCCGGCGCGATCGAGCGCCGTCTGCACGCGCTTCATTTGGTTCGTCAGCACCGGGCAGATGCCTCCGCAGCGCGTGAAGATGAAGTCCGCCACCCAGACGCGCCCGGCGAGGTCGCGTTCGCCGATCGCACGCCCGTCGGCACCGACCAGCGCGAACGGCGGTACGGTGCCCAGCCTGTCCAGCGTCGCACCGGTCCGGTCAGTCCCGGCTTCGCGACAGGCAGCGAGCAGCACGGCGATTGCGACCACGACCGCCGCTCCGCTGCGAATCGGGGTTCGGCTTGCCATTACAGCAGATAGAGAAGAGCGAACACGGGAACCCACAATCCGCACCCGTAGTACCAGAAGATGGCGCAACTGCGGACGAAACCGCTGACCGGTATGGTGCGCCCGCCCATGACGACACCGGTCGTCGCCGCCACGATCCAGAAGACCCCGCAGAGCACGTGCGCACCGACCCCGGCAACCAGGACGAGGAACGTTGCCGTGTACCCACCCGACGCCGGGGCGAAACCCGCCGAGAACATCCACACCAACTCGGCCGACTGTCCGGCCACGAATGCAAAACCCAACAGCGCCGTCGCCGCCAGACCGGTCTCGATGTCGAAACGCCGGCCGCTGTCGGCCGCCGCCATCGCGCGGCGCATGGTCACCGCACTGAAGAGCAGGATGCCGGTGTGTACCCAGGTGGTCATCACGGGCAGCGGCGGCAGGCTGGCCGGCGGCCAGTACGCGGCCGCGGCGCGCAAGGCCAGCGCAATCGTCAGCAGGCCGAGGAATACGAAGGTCTCGACACCGAGGAAGAGGACCACCAGCGGCGGCGGTCGGCGGCCCGGCTGTGGCGCGACGGGTCTCTGACCCGCCCGGTTCCGCCCTCCCGGAATCACCGTCAAACGGTGCGGGACGGGTCGGCGACCCCGCCTGTACGCCGGTGCCTCGCGCATGACCGTCAACGCCCCGGGTCCGGGCCGCCTCGGCTCACGGGCCCACCGCGTGCAGGCCACCTGCGGGTCATCCGAACAGCAACGAGCCGACTGCCTTGTCGAGCGCCATCACGAAGAGTAGCGCCGGCAGGTAGATCAACGACGCCACCAGCAGTTGCCGGGCGGCGGGCACGGTGCGGGTGCGGGCGAACGAGACTCCGTAACCGAGGAAGACGGCGCCCAGGACGAAGGCTATCGGCAGGTACGCGGGACCCGCCAGGCCCACCGCGCTCGGCAGCAGCCCGACCGCCAGCAAGGCCAGACAGTTGGAGACGATCTGTATACCGGTGCTGCGCGCGTCTTCCTCGACGACCGGGAGGAGACGAATGCCGCCGCGGGCGTAGTCGTCGCGGTAAAGCCGCGCAATCGCCAGCGAGTGCGGGAGTTGCCAGAGAAACAGGATCGAGAAAAGGACACCGGCCTCGATCCCCAAACCGTCGCGTGTGGCGGTCCACCCGATCACCGGCGGCAGCGCACCCGGTACCGCCCCGACCACGCTGCAAAACGGCGTGTAGCGCTTCAGCGGCGTGTAGAGGAAAAGGTAGGTCAGCGAGATCGTCGCGGTGACCGCCGCACTCAGGGCGTTGACGGCCAGCCAGAGACATCCGATTCCGGCTGCCGTCAGCAAGACGCCGAAGCAGGCAGCCTCCATCGGCAGTAAGCGCCCGTCGGGAAGCGGGCGCCGGCGCGTACGCTCCATCAGCGCATCGGTGTCGCGTTCCAGGAACTGGTTCAACGCCAGCGTGCCCGCCGCGGCCAGAGCGGTGCCGGCAAGGGTCGGTAAGAGCAACAGGGGGTTGGTGGCTGCGTCGCTGCCAAGGTAAAAGCCCACCACCGTGGTGATGAGGACCATCAAGACGACCCGGGGCTTGGTCAGCTCTACGTAATCGAGCAGTCGGAGGCGCGGCCGCGGCCGTGTCGCCGGTCGAGCGTCGCTTTCGACCGCCGCAGCCGGACACGGAACCGAAAGCGCGGAATCTGCTCCCAGAAACGCCGCCCCCTCCACATGCTCGGTGTTCGATCTTCTGCGTCCCATGGATTTCCCTCAACGGGTTCTTGCGCGCGCGGCCGTCACGACGATTCAAGCGGCGATGCGCCCCGCCGGCAACCAACCGTTCGGATATGCCCGAAAAGGCGCCGGCGGGCAACGTACCCGGCAACCCGGGGTCCGCAATCGGTCCTTCGGATCGAGTTCAACTCGCGGGGACGGAGAGTTCCACCTCGAGGCGGGCGCTCCCGCGCTGCACCGAGAGGACGGCGGGGTCTTCCCCTTCGCGAGCCCGCAGCTTGGCGCCAAAATCGCCCACGCCGCCCACTGCCTCGCCGTCGATCGCCAGGATCACGTCGCCGCGCCGCAGGCCGCCCGGAACCTCCTCCCCGTCGACGGCGGCCACGATGACGCCGCTCCCGGCGGGTAGCTCGAAATGATCGGCAAGGTCGGTCGTGAGATTCTGCACGGTCACGCCGCCGAAGTGCACGCTGGTCTCGGCGGCGGCCTCCTGACGCAGGTCGATCGCACGGTCTCCGGTTAGCAGGCCGTTGGCCACGAAGATCGGCCGCTGTACCCGCACGGCCAGGGCGATGGCGTCGCTCGGCCGGCTGTCGATGTCGAAATCCTTGCCGTTGGCCTCCAGGTAGATGCGCGCGTAGTACGTACTGCCCTTGAGATCGTTGATGACGACCTTGCGAACCCCAACGCCGGCGGACTCGAGGATCGTCTTCACGAGATCGTGCGTCATCGGACGGGGCGGACTGATGCCCTCGATCTGCATGGCAATGGATTGGGCTTCGAGTGGACCGATCCAAATGGGCAAGGCGTGCTTGCGATCGGCGTCCTGCAGCAGCACGACCGGGGACTGCGAGGCGGTGTCGAAGCCGACGCTGCGAACTTCCACCTCGATGTCCGGCGGGGCACCGCCGCGACAAGCCGTGCCGACCAGAACGATCGCCGCAAGCAGCAGCCCGGGGCGCCCCCTGTACGCCCGCGGCGGCATACGGGACGCGGCCTCACCGGCACTGACGAACTGGCTCATCGAGACGGCCCTCACTATGTCGCGCTCCCGTCGACCGGAAGCCTCTTCAGGTCACCGCGTCTCGTCCCACCGCCACGGTTCGATCCTACGGAGCGTCCTCCGGCGATTCAACCCGGAAAGCGCGACGGCCGCTCGAGGTGGGCGGCGAGGCGGGCTTCGAGGACGGCGAGTTCCGCAAAGCCGGGACCTCGCCGCACCAGGCGGTCGCGGCCTTTCGGGGCCTTGACGATGACGATGGCGCCGATCTCCGCGAGCCGACTCAAAGCGTTGCCGATGGTCACGTTGGAGTTGCCCTCCGGCCGTCCCACGTCGCCGAGGGCGACATAAGCGGCGAACCGCTTACCGGTTGCCTCGACTAACTGCTTGTACGGCACGGCCGCATCGGCCTTGATCTGCGCCACGGTCAGCGTCGCTACCCAGTACGCCTCGCAGAAATTGTCGAGCAGATGCGCGGTTGCCCGCACGAGCGGATGGGCGCGGTCCGCACTCCCGCCGTCGACGGCGCCTTCGGTGTGAAAGTACGCCAGCACCCGGTCGAGCTCGGCGCCGATGGTCGGTCGCTCGGGCAGGGCGAACTCCCAGCGATACAGATCCAGCCACCACTCGACGTCTTCGCGCAGGGCCTGCCCGCGCAACCCCTTGCGCAGCGCGCTGGCGACCAGTGCCGCGAACAAAAAGAAGTGGATCGTGTTGTTCTTGTAGAAGTTCAGGCTCAGCCGCTTCTCCGCCGGTACCTCGACGATGCCGTCGTCGATCTGGACCCAGCGCACCAGGCCGGAGTATTCGAGGAATGTCAGCGTGTCCTTGCAGGTAGCCGCGTCCCGCTCCAGTCCCGCCGTGGTCGGCGCGTCGACGTGCCGCAGAAAGCGCAGCAGGAGCTGCACCGTCGCGAGGAAATGCGGATAGCGCCACGCGGTGTGGGTCGAATTGAGCAAGACGCTGGCGGCCAACGGCGTCGGGCCGACCACCGCGACCGAATTGACGTCGCGCAACAACCGGAATCCCAGCTTCTGCGTGAAGCGGCGCTGCTCTTCCGCGATTGCCGGATCGTGCGCACCTTTCTGGAACCGCTCCAGTCGGTCGCCCATCGCCTCGCGCAAAGAGATCGGGTCTGCAAACGACACGTGCACCGCACCGCGCTTCTTGTGGAGAATCTTGCGTGCCTCGAGGAGTCCGAAGAGGGTTTCCTTCTTTTTCGTCTCCCCGACCAGTTCGCGCTGATAAGCTTCTTCCTCGACGACCCGCTCGTACTGAATCGACACCGGGACGAAGTAGAGGTCGTAACGGGCCCCGCTGACGAAGGCGTCGACGATCGTGCCGAGCATCCCCAGCTTCGGCGTCAATATCTTCCCGGTCCGGCTCCGTCCGCCTTCGATGAAGAACTCCTGCGTGTAACCCTGCCGGACGAGAAAGGTGATGTAGCTGCGAAACACCGCCCGATAGAGTTCGTTGCCCTCGAACGAGCGCCGCACGAAGTAAGCTCCGGCACCCCGAAACAGCGGACCGAGCGGCCAGAACGAGAGGTTGATGCCCGCGAAAATGTGCGGCGGACTCAAGTAGTTGCGGTGGAACAGGTACGAGAGCACGAGGTAGTCGAAGTGGCTGCGGTGACAGGGCACCAGTACGACGGGACCCTGCTTGACGCACTCTACGACCTTCTCGATCCCGCGATACTCGAGGCCATGGAAGATGCGCGGCCATAGGCGGTCGAACAGCAGTTCGATCAGCGCGAAGTAGCCGCCGCTGAAGTTGGCGGCGATCTCGTCGAAGTATCGTTCCGCCTGACGCCACAGGCGGGACTCGGGCTCGCGCACTTCGCCGGCCCTGAGGTGCACGATCGCCGCCAGCTCGCGGTCCTGCAAGACGATGCGGCGCACCGTTTCCCGCGGCAACAGCGCCGGTCCCCAGACCACGCGTTCCTCGCGATACAGAAAGATCTGCAGCGCGCGCGCCACCCGGCGCAGCAGACGGTCCGGCCCCTCGGCGGCATAGCGCCGCGTCCATTCCTGCACATCGATCTGCTTGCCGACGGTAATGCCGGTTTCGTGCGCGTTCCACAGCAGCGACAGAAGACGCTTCATCTCGCCGGGGAACTCCTGCACGCTGTAGAAGAGCGCCGGCAGACGGGCGTCCTTGCGCCGGAAACCGCGCCCGCGGAGCACCGCGATCGGCACCAGAAACACGTTCCCGCCGCCGGCCGCCCCCGCCTCCATGACTTCGCGCAGGTAGTTGACCCCGGCGGGCGTCGGGCCGGTCCAGGCGCGCTGCAGACCATCCTTGACGACGCTGCGGGAGCGGCTGCGCATGAACACCAGTACGGGCCTTCCCTGCCGGACGAGACGCCCGCAGCGCTGTCGTTCGACCGCGGCGCGTTCCGCGTGCACATGGGCACCGCGATGCCGCAGACGGGAGCGAACGATGGCAATGAGCTCCCGCAACGGACGCAACCATGCCGTCTGCAAGTCGGCGACGAAGTGCGGCAACGGCAGTCCCTCGCGGAGCAGGATGGACGCGACGAGCATGAAATCGACCAGCGAGCGGTAGCGCATGACGTAGACGAGGCTGCCCCGCGCCGCGAGGCCGCGCAGGTGCTCCACCACGTCGGGATCGACACGCACGTGAACGAAGAACCGGCGGGCGAGAAAGCCGGCCCAGAATCCGAAGCGTGTCAGCGGCCCCGGCTCGGACTCCGCCAGCGGGGTGAAAGCTGTCGAGGTTTCCGCCTTGCCCATGAGAGGGCAACTCTAGCACGCCATGCCATTCGCTGCCCGCGGATTCACGTCCATGAACCGTCATCGCAGGTCGAGGTGTCCTTCAAGCCGGCTCCTGGCGAGGGAATTCTCGGCGCCGGCGGCTGCCCGCGACCCGAGGTAGGGACGCATCGACGCCGTGCCCCTGGTGCGCCCGGCAAGACAAGACCCGGGTAAAGACAAGCGGTGCGCCAGTAAGGTAGAGGGGAGAGGAAGCCCGGTGTAGAGGAGGACCAGATGTCGCTTTCCATGAGCAAAGCCGAGCGCGAAGCGTTTCTTGCCGACGTTCACGTTGCCGTGCTCAGTGTCGCGCGCCCGGATCGGCCGCCGCTGACCGTACCGGTATGGTACGCCTACGAGCCGGGCGGCGACATCTGCATCGCCACCGGGGCGCAGGCCAAGAAGACCGGGTGCATTCGCGCCGCCGCACAAGCGAGCCTGTGTGTGCAAACCGAGACGCCGCCGTACAAGTACGTCACCGTCGAGGGTCCCACGACGATTGTCCCGCTCGACGACGACGCGTTCGTCCGGCGCGTGGCCCACCGTTATCTCGGGGAGCAGGTCGGCGACTACTACGTGCAGTCGACGGCCGCCGAGCGCGCCCGGTCCGGCGAAGTTCTCATCCGGATCACCCCGCGGCGCTGGTTAACGGTCGACTACGCGAAGATGGGCGGGTGAGTGACGATGCCCGGGAACTCGTGAATGCAAAACCGGGGAATTGCCGGCGCTGCCGGCCTTCGGCGATCTCACAAATGCGCTCACCGGCCTACCGGTGCCATGGACTGTCAATGGGCCGCGAGAAACCGCGTTCAGAGTCTGTCGATAAACGGCCAAACCCGGCTTCGACAAGCTCAGCCTGAGCGGTGGTGGAATTGATTTCATTGGGTTTTTCTGCGCTCACCCTGAACTCGTCGAAGGGTGAACGGGAGTTTATCGACAGTCTCTTCAGGCGGATCACCCGGAGGCCGACCGGAAACCCCCTCGCCCCGAAGCCCCCAAACCCTCAATCCCCCTCCTCCACCGCCACCGGTATGCGACCGCCGACGCGGGGGAAATGCGTCAGTAGCTGTCGCATTACCTCGGCGATGCGGTCGTCGTCGAAGCCATCCTCGATCACCACCGACGCCGTGCCCCGCCAGACCATTTGTCCCGTGCCGGCGTCGTCTATCGTCACGAAGAACACCCCTTCCTCGTACCCGAGCACGAAGGCTTCCGACGGCCCCTGCCGTCCGCCGGTGTCGCGGTAACCGATGTAATCGCCGATGCTGTCCGTGGTCCGGCGCTGACACTTCAATCGCACACTGAGGCGCAAGTCCGGCCGCGACGGGTCGAGTCCGTATCCCTTGCCGTTGAGATCGCCGTCGACCGTGGTGCGCAGGCGCCACTGCAGCAACGGGATGTCCAACCGCGGGCCGTAGCAGTCGACCTGCGGATCGCCCTTCCAACCGTAAGTCCGGTAAAGCGAGAAGGGCGCCGTCGGGTCGTATTCGCTACCCACCGTCACTTTCTTCCCGGTGCATCCCCCGCCGGCCGCGACCAACATCGCCACGACCATCGCCGCACGCCGCAGGCTCCGGTTCAACATGTCCCCATCCCTTCCGCTCAGCGGCGCACCGGGCCGGGCAGGATGAAGTTGTAGCGCTGCCGCAAGAGACGCGTGCGCACGAACCGGTCGAGGCGCCGCAGCTTCAGGTACAGCTCCAGCAGCTTCGCGTCCTTCTCGTAGTAACGATCGACCTCCCCACGTTCCAAAGGCCGGGCACCGAGGTCCGCACCCTCGCTCCCCAGCCACGCATTCACCCGCTCCAGGACCAGCGGAATCCGGTCGGGACGGCCCTCCTTGTGGAAGTTGCCGAGCAGGTCGAGCAGTAGAGTGTGCGGGCGGAAGTAATCGTCGATGTACGCCTGCACGGCGCGCGACCGGCGATAGAACGGCCGGATCGGCGCCGGCGCCGGCGCCAGGAAGAGCTCGATGTCGATTTCGTCGATGCCGTCCCGGCGCAAGTACGGGGTCCCGACGTCGAGCAGCACGGGCTCTCCCGGAATGCCGCCGGCAAGCGGGAACTGCCAGTTGGAGATCTGGCCATCGACCGCCACCGTATACCCGTCGGTGCGTGCGCGGTTGGCCAGCAGGATGCGCCGGAACCACGGCAACAGGCGATCGACGCAGGCGAGCAGCGTCGCTTCGGACGCATCGCGCAGCACGCCATGTCCCAGCTCGGCGGCGGGAACGCAGGGCTGGACAAGATAGACGACCGGCCCGCCGGCAGGGGTGTGCACGGGGACGGCCGTGGTCTCGACGATGGCGAGCCCCAGCCCGCCGAGTTCTCCGATGTACCGGGCGACGACGTCGACGTACGCGGCCGCCCTGCCGTCGTCGCGAAAACCGGCCATGCGCTTGCAGACCATGCCTTCGAGGTTCGGCACCGCAAAGACCGTGGAAACCTCGCCGTAGCCAACGATGCGTGCCCCACCCACTGTCGGCCGCGCCGGATCGAGGCGGGCCTCGAACTCCTGTAGGAGATCGACGACCCGGGACGGCGCCGGCGAGGTAGCAAGTGTGCTCATGTCAAGCCGGCCCGGCAGCGCTCGACGCCGGCCGTGAAACGCCGCAGGCTTTCGTCACAGAAGGCGCGATCGATCAGCAGCCCCGCCTTGAACTGCAAGACCGACCAGTCGTAACCCGCAAACATCGCCCACAGGCCGCTATCGTAGAGCGCCTTGCTCATCAGCATACCGCCCTGGGGGTGCGCAAAACGCAGCCCGAAGATGAGACCCTTCTGGCGGATCTCCACGAGCCAGTCGGGAAAGCGCTCCCGAATCCTGTGCAGACCCGCGCCCAGGTACTCCGACATCGCCCGCACGTTGTCGACGGTGTCGGGCCGCGTCGTGATCTCCAGCACCGTTTGCGCGACACGACAACCGATCTCGGCGCCGCCGAAGGTCGAAACGTGCGCCCAACCGTCCTCCTGCAGCCACGCCGCCGCACGGGAGTTCAAGACCGTCGCCGCGATCGGATACATCCCGCCCGACAAGCCCTTGCTGGTGACCAGGATGTCCGGCTCCACGCCGTAGCACTCGACGCCCCAGAGCCGCCCGGTCCGCCCCAGACCGGTCTGCACCTCGTCGGCGATGTACAGCGAACCGTAACGCGCACACAGATCCTTCACGCCCGACAGGTAGCCCTCGACCGGCATCGGAAAACCGTACGTCGCCGGAATCGTTTCGATGATGACCGCCGCCACGTCGCCCGTCGCCAGCGCCGCCGCCATGGCATCGAGGTCGTTAAACGGCACGTGGACGAAGTCGCCGGGGGCGCCGCCGCTCAGGAACATGTTCGCGTACTTCTCGTCGCCGGCACCGAGCGCCAGGCCGGTGTGTCCGTGGTATCCGCCGTGAATCGACACGATGGTGCGACGGCGAGTGGCGTGCCGCGCGCTCTTGATGGCCAGATCGACGGCCTCCCCGCCACCGCTGCCGAATACCGTGTACTGAAGATCGCCCGGCGTCAGGCGGGCCAGCTCCGCCGCCAGCTCCGCCCGCGCCACGCTGGGGAAGTGATGATTGCCGATGTCCAGCGTGTCCATCGCGGCGCGCAGCGACTCCACGACCTCCGGATTGCGGTGTCCGAGGTTGAACACCCCGCCGTTGAGATGGAAGTCGAGCAACTCGCGTCCGTCGAGGTCCCAGATGCGGTAGCCCTCGCGGCGGCCGATGACCAGATCGATCCCGAGGCCCTGAAACGTACGGGTCCGCCCGGGACAAACATGACGTTCGGCCAGGTCGAAGATCCGCCGCTTGTCTTCGGTCATGCGATTACCTCCGGCGCCGCCGCCACTGTTGCGGCGACAGCCGGTTATGCCGCGGCGCGGGCAGCAGAGGCAAGGTCGGGACGAACCGGGGGGCTGGAGGCGGCGGGACTGAGCTACCAGGTCCTGGATTGCTTGCCGGGCGCGAAGAACTCAGATGGGGAGGGCGAGGCTCCAGCCGAGGCGCGCCGTGCGCGCAAACCCGGAATTCGTAAATGAGGGTGAGCGGGTCGCATGTAGAATACGTTGGCGAATTTATGAACCAGAGGACTAAGTACTCCGGTTCATTAGTCCGGCGACGTATTCCGTTCGTCCCGAGTAGCGCCATCTTTTCGGCGGCGTATCGAGGGGCGGGGCCGCAAAGCCGCTCGCCAGGCTGCCCCTCGATACGCCCCTGAGAAAACGGGGCTACTCGGGGCGAACGGGAAGCGTCGTACGGAATACGTCGCCGTAATTGTGCCCATCACTACTAAGCTGTTGCCAGGATCGCCAACGACAAGCAATGAATAACGAACGACGAACTCATTACGTGGAGGCACATTCATGGCAGACGAGCTCTGGCAACGTGGTGCGGCGGATCTGGTAGGGGCGATTCGGAAGAAGGAGGTATCGAGCCGCGAGGTGCTCGAAGGACATCTGGCGCGGGTTGCGGCGGTGAACCCGCGGCTCAACGCGATTACCGAGGTCATGGCCGGCGAAGCTCGGGCGGCCGCAGATGCGGCCGATGCGGCACTGGCCCACGGCGACGCCGTCGGTCCCCTGCACGGCGTGCCGATCAGCGTGAAGGTTAATATCGACGTTGCCGGCACCGCCACCACGTCGGGCATGCCGGCATTTGCGGACGATCGACCGGCCGGCGACGCGCCGCTGGTGGCGCGGCTCCGGGCCGCAGGCGCGATTCCGTTTGCACGGACCAACATGCCCGACCTCGGCCTGCGCTGGCATACCGACAGCTCGCTGCACGGCGTGACCCTCAACCCGTGGGACCGTACGCGCACACCGGGCGGCTCCAGCGGCGGCGAGGCGGCGGCCATTGCCACCGGCATGAGTCCGCTCGGCATCGGCAACGACGTCGGCGGTTCGGTACGCTGGCCCTCGCAGTGCTGCGGCACGGTGGCGCTGCGGCCCACCCTGGGCCGGATGCCCCATTACGATTCCACCATACCGCTGGAAGTCCCGGTCGCGTTCCGCATGTTTCTCACCGACGGTCCGATCGCGCGGCACGTTCGCGATCTGCAGCTCGCCCTCGCTGTCGCCGGAGGAGCCTCGCCTTACGATCCCTGGTCGCTCGCTCCGGCGCCGGGAGCCGTGCGGGCGCCGCTGCGCATCGCCGTCACCGCCGACCCGGGCGGTCTCGGTTGCGATGCCGCCATCGCCGCCGGCGTGCGCAAGGCCGCCGATTTGCTGCGCGACGCCGGCGCCGTCGTCGAAACGATCGACCCGCCGGCGGTCGCCGAAGCGCATGAGCTGTGGGGCATGCTGCTCGGCGCCGAAACGCGTACGCTGATCGTTCCGATCGCGCAGGCCATGGTCTCTGCCGATGCAATGGCGGTAATCGAATTCATGCTCGCCGGCTTCCCGCCCGTCGACCTGGTGGCCTACATGGAGGGCCTTTCCCGGCGCTCGCGCATAGCCCGCGAATGGGCGCTCTTTTTCGAGCGCTACGACGTCGTCCTCGGCCCGGTCGGCTGCAAGCCGCCGTTCCCGGTAGGCTACGATCTGACCGCCGCCGGAATGAACGACATCATGACCAGCATGCGGCTGGTAACGACGTGCAACCTGCTCGGCCTGCCGGTCGCTGTGGTTCCCGTCGGGGTCGCAGACGGTCTGCCGCAGGCTGTACAGCTCATCGGTGGGCGTTACCGGGAAGATAACTGCCTGGCGGCCGCGCAGCTCATCGAGGATCGCTGCGACACCATCACTCCCATCGAGCCACGCCTCACGTGAGCTGCCGCTGCCGCGCGGACGAATCCGGTGCACCTGGCTTCAAACCACCACTTCGCGGCGACGGGCCAGCAGCGCGCACAGAAAGGTGAGGACCGCTCCCGGGCCTTCGAGTCGGCAGCGGGCCCAGGTCGGCTTCTCCAAAGGCCCGACGCGAACCGTCACCGCAGCGGCCGGCAAACGGCGAAAAGCGTCCTCGTCGGTCTCGTCGTCGCCGACGTAAACGGCTTCCTCCCCGGGTTCGAGCAGAGTCAGCACGGCCGAGCCTTTGTCGCCGCGTTCCGGCCGGATCTCGACCACCTCGTGACCGTAGACGACGCGCAGGGCCAGCCCCTCGCGCTGCGCGGCTTCCGCTTCCTCCTCCGCCAGCGCGCGCATCGTATCGCCGTCGCGCTCGCTGGCGAGTCGATAGTGGCACGCCAGCGCCAGACCTTTGTCTTCGATCAGCACGCCGCGCAGGCCCCCCACCCGATCGAGCAGCCGCCGGCGTATGTCCGCAATGCCGGTGCGGACGGCGTCCAGATCGAGCGGCACGGTCAGGGGCTCCCCGGGGCACTGCCGCTCGAGGCCGTGCACGCCGAGGTAATATGCGCTGGCGACCTCCAGTCGGGTTCGTATGTCCTCCACCGTGCGCCCGGTTACGATGGCGACCCGCACCCGGGGCAGCAGGGCGAGTTCGGAGAGAACCGTCGCAACCCCGGGTAGCGGTGCCGCCGCATCGGGGGTCGGCGCAATCGGCGCCAGCGTGCCGTCGAAGTCGACGCAACACAGCAGCGGCCCGCCTCCCACGCGCATCGCCAACTCTACCGGGTCGTCGTAGCCGTTCATGTCCGCGTTACCGTAGCCGCGCCGAGGACCGAGACCCGGCGGAGCGCTGCGACGCTCGGGCATCAATCGAGCCGCACGATGCGCTCGCCCTTGTGATCGAGGAACAGAAACAGCAGCAAGTACTCGCGCAGGTGACGGGTCAGCAAGTAGTTCACGCGCACGTGCTCGCGCCCGTTCTCTCCTAACCGGCGCGCGAAGTCAGGCGCATTCAGAAGCTGTTTGATCCAGAAGGCCGTCCCTTCGACCGTGTGCGTGAGTATGCCGCTGTAGCGGTGGGTTATCTGCAGCGGAATGCCGCCGACCGCGCCGGCGATCACCGGCTTCGCTTTCCACAATGCCTCGCTCACGGTAAGCCCGAAGCCTTCCTTCAGCGATTTCTGCAGAATGATGGTCGACGCCCGTTGCAGAGCGTTGATCTCGATGTTGGCCGTCGGCGGGAGTTCCAGCACGTGTATGTCGGTGTCGTGCTCCGCCGCGGTCCGCACGCTCTGCAGCACCTCGGCGCCTTCCGGGTCGTCGGTCGCGCTACCGCCCGCCAGCACCAGGCGGCAGTCGTTATAACGGCGAGCGAGCTTGAAGGCCTGGATCACGCCGACCGGGTCCTTCAGGCGATCGAAGCGCGACACCTGGGTGACGATCGGCTTGTCGCGCGGGACGCCGAGGCGGGCCAGGACGGCGTCGATTTCGCTCTCCGGCAAGTCCCGGTTCTTGTCGCTCAACGGATCGATCGACGGGGCGATCATCACCTGCGCCACGGACAGATCGCGCGAGAACTGCGGCGCCGAAAACACTGCCGCGTCGTACCGTTCGACCATCTCGCGCAGAAACCCCCAGACCGATGCCTGCGGCGTGGAGACGTCGACGTGGCAGCGCCACACCCAGTGCCCGCGCTCCGGCCGCCGCGCCGTAATGAGACCGGCGGGTTGCGGATCGTGGATAAACACCACATCGGCATCGAGATCGATCGCGGTCAGGTTCTGCCGCGTCGTCTCCCGAAAGACCTCCACGTCGTGGGGCCCAAACGATTCCGTCCTGCCGTGCAGCGCATTATGGATGCGCTTGGTAACCGCGAAGAAGTCCTCGCCTCCCTTGATGACTTCCCAGCGAACATCCACGCCCAGCTCGTTCGAGAGCGGCACCATGCGGCTGAGGATCTCCGCCACGCCGCCGCCGACCGCCGTCGAGTTGACCGTCACAATCCGCCGGCCGGCGAGTCGATCGGCGAGGAGGCGCAATTCGTGAATGGTGCCCCTGCCGACAAAGGGCTCGTACGCATCGAGGGTAGTCGTCATTGCCCGCCCTCCTTCGCCAGACTTGCCCGAATCAGGCTGACGACCTGGTGGCGCAGACCGTCCAACGTGTACGTGTACGGATCGAGACGGGCAATCGCGTGCGCCAGCGCGGTCTCCCCACACTCGCGCGCCAGCCACTCCGAGAAGTCGTTGGCGCCGCGTTCGAGACGCAGGCGCGCATCGAAGAAATGGAACATGAGCGCCCCGAAGCCTACCTGCGCGATGCAGGTCGCCAGTTCCGCGGGACTGGAGGCGACGTGTCCGGTCGGAACGACGAAAGACACCGATTCGCGGAAGTGGAACTCCCGCTCCGGCGGGGCCACGCGGTGCTCGGCCGCGCCGGCGACAAACCGTTCGATCGTCGCGACGATCCTCTCGCGCAGGGCGCGGATCGTGCGGAACTGCACCATGTCGATGGCCGCCAGTTCCTCCCCGAGACGCGGCTCCTGGAGGTCGTGGGTCACCCAGAAGGCGAAATCGTTCGGCGGCTCGGGCGATACGTATTGGTGCTGCACCAGGAAGTGATGCGTGTGAAAGTAGATGACCGAGCCGGACACCACGCGCAAGTGCCCGAGAAGCTGGTGCAGATCGGCGGCGCGACGGTCGGTCAGCAACGTCAAATTCAAGCTCGAACAGAAGCGGAAAGGTTCCCGCTTACGACCGTTTTCAGTCGGCATCGTGCACCTCCCCGTTAACGTGCGGCTCGCACGCCACCGGCAGCGCCGGCCGCCGGTCACGCCGCGCACCCAAAGGGCCGCGCCGCGTCATGCCGTCCCGAGGGTTCTCTGGGCGGCAATGCGGCCCATTTCGAGTACCATCTTGCCGGCCCAGCGGTACACGTTGTTGCGTGCCACAATATCGCGCAGCGCCGCCATGCGCGTACGGCGCTCGCTCTCGTCCATACCCAGGGCCTGATGCAGCGCCGCCACGACCTCCTCGACGGCAAAGGGATTGACGCACAAAGCCTGCTCGAATTCGCGCGCCGACCCCGTGAACCGGCTCAGCACCAACACGCCGTCGCCGTCGGCGCGCGAGGCCACGTACTCCTTGGCCACCAGATTCATGCCGTCGTGCAGCGCCGTCACGACACAGACGTCGGCAAGCCGGTAGAGCGCGACAACGTCGGCGGGCTGCTGCGACTCGGGCTTGAACACCACCGGCATCCAATGTCCGGCGGCGTACTTCCAGTTGATCTCTTCCACCAGCGCTTCGATCTCGGCCGCCAGCGACTGGTAAACCGGGATGCGACTGCGGCTCGGGGCGCCGATCTGCACGAAGGTAAGCTTCTCCTGGTACTCGGGATGGGCGGCCAGCAGCCGGTCCAACGCCCGCAATCGCTCGGGGATACCCTTGGTGTAGTCGATGCGGTCGATCCCGAGGATAACTCGCTGTCCCGTCAGACCCAGTTGGTGCCGCCAACGTTCCACTCGCGCCGCGGTATCGGGCGAGGTTGCCTGCTCGGTCAACGCGTCGAGGTCTACACTGATCGGAAACGGACGCACCAGCGTCCGTCTCCCGCCGCGCGTTACCGCCGAGGTCTCCATGTCCACCAACGATTCCGTCGCCGTGGCCACCGTATCGAGGAAGTTATGGCAGTGGTAACGGATGTGGAAGCCGAGCAGGTCGTTGCCGAGCAAGCCGTCGAGGATCTCCGCCCCCCAGGGGCAGACACGAAACGCCTCGCGATTCGGCCACGGCACGTGCCAGAACTGGGCGATCAGCAGGCGCGGGTTGGCACGCCGCAACAACCCGGGCAGCAGCGCGAAGTGGTAGTCCTGAATCAGCACGATCGCTTCTTCGTCGCCGGCTTCCTCCAGCACGGCAGCGGCGAATTGCTCGTTCACGCGAACATACGCCGCCCAGTCGCTCGGGTCGAAGACCGGACGCTGGTAGACCACGTGGCACAGGGGCCACAGCGCCTGATTCGCAAACCCGTAGTAGTAGTCGTCTTCGTCGGCCTTGCTGAGCCAGACCCGCCTCAACGTATAACGCGCCGCCTCGGGCGGCACGGCGACGTGATCGTGAGCGTCCACGGTGTCGCGGTCCGCATTGCCGCTGCCGTGAGCCACCCAGGTGCCGCCGCAGGCGCGCATCACGGGCTCCATCGCCGTCACCAGCCCGCTGACCGGACGCACGCAGACCACCTCATCGCCATCGAGACGATGGATGTACGGCTCGCGATTCGAAACGGCAATGAAGGGGCGGCGGCCGAGGACACGCTCCGCAATCTGCACCAATCGCTCCCGCGTCCAGAAGCGCGGCGCTTCCACGGCTGCGTCCAGGTCGTCGATGTGAGTCAGCGTCATGAGAACACCCTCCGCAACGCGACGACTTCCCAAAGAGCGTATACGCCCCAACTGCCGCCCTCAACCCCTCGGCCCCGATTACGGCGGGGCGTGGCCGTCGACGCGACGGCCGTCCGCGGCCCCGAAGAAGTGTAAAGCCGCCAGCGGTGCGTCGAGAGTCTCCACCAGTGAACGAACGACGCCGGGCAAGCGCGCGACCACCGCCAGGTCGCCGATGCGCGCCCGCACGAGCGTCTCGCTGCCCAGGATCTCGTGCCCCTCGGTCAGCGGCCGGGCCACCAGCGCCGGAGCCGCGCTCGCAGGCACGAACGCCTCGGGCCGGATTCCCACGACCAGCACTCCGTCAATCGCGGCCAGACTCGATCGCAGGCGCTCCGGCAAGGGAATGCGCTGGTCCCCAACGCGCAAGTGGCCGTCGTCGTACGTTCCCGGCAAGAGGTTCATGGGCGGCGACCCCAGGAAACCCGCGACAAAGGTGTTCGCGGGCCGTTCGTAGACCGCCACCGGCCGGTCGACCTGCTGGATTCGCCCGCCGTTCATGACCACGACGCGGTCGCCCAGCGTCATCGCCTCCACCTGATCGTGCGTGACGTACAGCGTGGTCACGGCGACCCGGCGCTGTACCTCCCGAATGTACTGCCGGACACTGAGCCGCAAGCGAGCGTCGAGATTCGACAGCGGCTCGTCGAGCAGGAACAATGCCGGCTCGCGCACGAGCGCCCGGGCCAGCGCCACCCGCTGCCGCTGCCCGCCGGAGAGCTCGGCCGGACGCCGGTCGAGCACCGCGCCGACGTCGAGCAAACCGGCGACCGTTTCGGCGCGCCGGCGCCGCGCGGCACGGTCCATTCCCCGCATACGCAGCGGAAACTCGATGTTATCGCGTACCCTCAGATGCGGATACAGGGCGTAGCTCTGAAATACCATGGCGACATCGCGCGCCGCGGCGGGAAGAGTGTCGATACGGCGCTCTCCGAGACGAATCGTGCCGCCGGTCAGCGACTCCAGTCCGGCCGTCACTCGCAGCAATGTCGACTTGCCGCACCCCGACGGTCCGAGCACGGCTATCAATTCCCCGTCGTCGACCGTCAGGGTGAAATCCTCCAACACCGGCTGCCCGGCGAACGCTTTGCCCACCCCTTCGAATCGCACTGCCGCCATCAGCGTCCGCTCCCCGATAGCACGCCGGAACGCAGCGCCGGTTCGAGCAAGATGACGATGAGGACCGCCGGCACCAGCATGATCGCGGCCACCGCGCTGGCCAGCCCCGGATACCCGAACGCCGTCAGATAGTAGAGCAGCGGCGGCAGGGTTCGGTTGGTCACCTGCAGCAGCAACGCGGTCGCAAGCTCGTCCCACGACACTAGAAACACGAGCATGGCCGCCGCTCCAAGCGCGGGACGCACGAGCGGTAAGCTCACGTACCAGAACACCTCGAGCCCCGTCGCCCCGTCGAGGCGAGCCGCCTCCTCGAGATCGGACGGCACCTGGGCAAACCCGCTCCGGAGGACCAGGAAAGCCACCGGCAGGGCGAGCAGGGTGTGCGCGAGCCACAACCCTATGCCTCCCGGCTCGTTGTACAGACCGATCCGGACGAACAGCGCCGCCAGCGGGACCGCCACGGCGATCGACGGAAAGACACGCGCGAACACCGTCGCCCCATCGAGAATCCGGCCGGCATCCGCGCGGCGCGCCGCGACCCAGGCCGCCGGCAGCGCCAGCAGCAACGTCGACACCACCGTCAGCAAGGCGACCCGCAGGCTCCGCCACGCTCCGTCCGCGAGTTCGACGCTCGCCCCGAGCGCGGCGAAGTTCTCCACGGTCGGCTCCCGCGGCCACCACGTTGGCGGCCAGGCCACACTTTCCTGCTCGGGAGTGAACGCCTGCTTGAGCACCAACAGCGGCGGCACGAGCGCAACCGCGAGCAGCGCGAGTATCGGTACCGCCAGCCCGAGCCTGCGCGTCATGCAGCCACCCGCCGGCGTAACAACGGTACCGCCAACGCGGTACACGCGAGCGCCAGAACGCAGGCCGCGGCGGCCGCGGCGCCGTCGTCGCCGTAGTCTGACCACTGGTGCCAGGCGTATGACGACATCACCGGAACCCCCTCGACACCCGTCAGCACCAACGGCGTGGCAAACACCCGCATGGCGTCCACTCCGCGCAACAACACCGCGGCGCCAAGCGCGGGGCGCAGCAACGGCACGGTGATGAGTGCCGCCCGGCGCCACCACCCGGCCCCGTCGAGCCGGGCCGCCTCGTCGATCTCGTCCGGAATCGCCGCGCGCGCCGCCAACAACATGAGAAACACCACCGGCGTCACGTGCCAGGCATCGACCGCGATCACGGTCAGGTAAGCGGTTACCGTGCCCGGCACGAGCCACTCGACCGGTTCGACACCCGCCGCCAGCAACGCTGCGTTGGCGTAACCGCGGCTCGCGAAGATCGCGCGCATGATGCTCAGCACGACGATCTCGGGCAGCGCAAACGGAACGATCACGGTTGCACGCAGCAGTCGGCGCGCGGGCAACCGGGTCGAAAGGAACAACGCCAGCGCCAGTCCCGCCACGACCTCCACCGCGACGCTCGCCACCGGCACGACCACGTTGCCGGCAACGGCCCGCCAGAAAAGCCCGTCCCGCCAGAGTGTCCGCGCGTTGCCGAGACTCGGAAAGGCGCCCGTGAGCGGATCGGTGAGCGCCACATTCACCGCGTAGACGGTTGGGTACACGAGGAACAGCGCGAAGTAAGCCAGCAGCGGGGCGGCCGGCAGTGCCCACCACCACCCCCGCTCCGCGTTAGGGTGCATCGCCCGCCACCTCACGCGCCGCCGCCGCGAGAGCCGCGGCGGGCTCGGCACCGTGGAACATCACCGCGCGAAAGGCGTGCTGCCAGGCCCGACTCAGCCGGGGATAGTCGGCACGCTCCGGACGCGAGCGCACCGCTTCACGCATCGCGACGAAACCGTCGAGGACTCCGGCCGGATCGGCGATCGGCACGTCCCGCCGCGCCGAAAACCAGCCGAGCTGCCGCGCAAAGCGCGTCTGGGCCGCGCCTCCCACCAGGTAACGCACGAGCCGCAAGGCATCCTGCGGATGCGGCGCCGACCGCGGCACGCCGAGATAGCCGCCGCCAAGGACCGTGGTGCGGTCGCCATCGGCTGCCCGAGGCAGGGGCGCCGACCGTATCGTCGCCGGGGCCAAACCCTGGCCGGCGTACAGACTCATGGCGAAAGGCCAGTTGAGGTGCAACACGATCTCTCCCCGCGCCATCGCCGTGGCGATGGTCGCTTCCTTGAACGTCGCGCTTTGCGGGTCGATGTACGGCTCCAGCGCCGCAAAGAACCGGAACGCCGTCTGCGCACCCGCATCGTCCAACTGCTCGCCGCTGCCGCCGGCGGCCCACACGAACGGCAGGATATCGCAGGTCAGGCCCTCGTACAGGGCGCCCTTGAACCCGATGCGTCCCGGATAAGCGCGCGCCACGGCGAGCAACTCGTCCCAGGTGGCCGGCGGCGCCCCGAGCACCGCGTGATTGTAGATCAGGGCCTGCCATGCCAGCCGGTGCGGCACAAAACGCAGGCCGTCGATCTCGCCGGCTCGTCGCGATGCCGGCGTGAATGCCGCCAGCTCGGGCGCGAGCGCCGCGGTGTCCAACACGCGCACGTCCGCCGCCGCCAGCGCCAGGGAGTATACGTCCAACTCGACAAGGTCGATCGTCCCACGTCCGGCCAGCGATTCCGCCGCCAGGGCGCGCCGGATGTCGGCATACTGCTGCGGTACGACAGCGACCCGCAGCCCGGTTTCGACCTCGAAGTCCGCAATGACGCTCCGGTATACGGGGAGTTCCCCAGGGAGAACGGCCACGGCCACGGTGAGCGCGTCGGGTCGAGCCGAACACCCCGAGAACACGCATACGACCGCGGCAAGACACGCCAGCCCGATGCGGTGCGGCCGGCGCCGGCACCGCTCGGCCCGAACGGGATGTCCTGAACTCGGTGTCGAGGCGGGCCGGACTTGACCGCGGTCGCGGCTTCCGTCATGTGACGGACCCGATCGACGGCCGGCCAGCGGCAACCGACAAATCCGCATGTGCCGGCCCTAGCACCGGACCGACCCCAGTGAAACACTTCGCTTTCTTTCAAGCCGCGCTGGCGATGGCCGTGGGCATGCTAGCCCAGACGGTTGCCACTCGTCTGGCATTGCCGAGCATCGTCGTGCTGTTCGCCGCCGGGATCGCCATCGGCCCCGACGGCCTCGGGTGGTTCGACCCGCGGGCGTTTGCCGGTGCGCAATCCGATCTCGTCACTCTCGCCGTCACCGTCATCCTGTTCGAAGGCAGTCTCGGACTTCGGCTCGACGAACTTCGGCGCCTGCAACGGAGTCTCGGCTTGCTACTGACGCTTGGCGGGCTGGTGTCGTTTGCCATCGGAACCTTGGCGGCCCGCTATTTCCTCGGGCTGCCGTGGGGTATTTCCTCCCTGTACGGCGCACTGATGATCGTCACCGGCCCGACGGTCGTCACGCCGCTGCTGAGCCGATTGCCGCTGCCCCGGTCACTGCGCGAGCTGCTCATCGGCGAGGCGGTGCTCATCGACCCGCTCGGCGCCATCGCCGCCATCGTCGTGCTCGATTACGTCCTCGGCAACGCCCCGGCGTGGGAGGCCTTCTGGCTCCTCGGCACGCGGCTCGGGGTCGGAGCCGCCGTGGGCGCTGCCGCCGGTTTCGTGCTCGCCGTGCTGCTGCGGCGCGGCTGGATTCCCGACAGTCTGCGAAACCCTGCCGTGCTGGCGGTCGTCCTGCTGGCCGCCGGCGGTGCCAGCCGGGTGTCGTCCGAAGCCGGGTTGATGGCTGCCGTTGCGCAGGGCGTCGTGATGGCAAACGCCCGGCTCCCCGACGTGGGCCGCCTGCGGCAGTTCAAGGAGGAACTGACCGTCCTGCTTCTCTCGTTTATATTCGTCGTGCTTGCGGCGGCCTTGCCTCTGCGTGCCGTGCGCGATCTCGGGTGGAACGTGGTATGGGTGGTGGCCACCCTCGCATGGATTGGTCGTCCGTTGGCGGTGTTTCTGTGCACCCGAGGCAGCCGGCTGACCTGGCAAGAGCGCGCCTTTGCGTCGTGGATCTGTCCGCGTGGCATCGTCGCCGCTTCGGTGGCCGCACTGTTCGGCATTCTGCTCACCGAAGCGGGAATCCCCGGCGGCGAGGCGCTCGAAGCCCTCGTCTTCGTGACCGTGGGTCTGACGGTCACCGTCCAGGGGCTGAGCGCCGGCGCCGTCGCCCGTGTCCTCGGCGTCGACCAGCCCGAATTGCGCGACACCCTGATCGTCGGCGCCGATGCCTTCGGGCGTCTGGTGGCGCGGGCGCTGGAAGCGCAGCAGCGCCAGGTGGTGCTCATCGATCGCAATCCGCGGCTATGTGCGGACGCACGCAGGGAGGGGTTGAGGGCGCTGGACGGCGACGCTCTATCGATCGATGATCTCGAAGAGGCCGGTGCACGTCACGCCGACACCGTGGTGGCGCTCACCCGCAACCCCGAGCTCAACCTGCTCGTTGCCCATCGGGTCCGCGACAACTTCCCCGCCGAGCGGGTCCTCGCCGTCGGCGAAGTCGCTGGCGCGTCACAGGTTCGGGCCCCGTTTCCCGGCCAGCGCCCGCCGGTGGACGAGATCAACCGGCAACTGCACTCCGCGCGCACCCAGCTCGTGGCTTACAACGAACCGGATAGCGCCATCGCCGGCAAGTCGCTGGACGCACTGCCGTACGCCCCGGGGGAGTTCGCCGTCATCCTGCAACGCCGCGGCCGTGCCACGGTGGCAATTGCCGCCGACGTCCTGTTACCGGACGATGTTCTCTTCTGTCTGCGCCCGCTCGCTACCGGCAGTCCGCTTGAATCGAGCTTCGCCCACGCGGCCACGCTGGACTGATTTACGAATTCTGCGTTTGCGTGCACGGCGCGAGGAAATCTTCAGGCCATGGAACGGCTGTGCCCCTCCGTTCGTCCCGAGTAGCCGCCGTCTTCTCAGGCGGCGTATCGAGGGACAGGCTCGGCAGGGGCGAACGGGCTGGTTGTTCGCTTTGGGTTGCGGGCGGTAGCCCGCGTTGAGGTGCGCGGGGGGGGGAAGCACGACTGCTCGTCTGCGTCGCTTTCGGTGCGCGGCGGTGCCGGGCTCACGGCCGGCCTGCGCTGGCCGGTGTCCTTGTCCGGTAAGCCCTACGGATGCGCAAGGTAGAGCACGGAGGTGTTCAACAGATAGAGTAACAACAGGGTCAGGCTGGCCCAGCCCACGGCGCGGAACAGTCTGGTTTGCGGCCGGTAGAGCAAACCGACGATGGCCACGCCGGTCATCATCGTCGCCGAGCAGGCCGTAACCGCGTGCATCGGCGAGACCTCTGCCAGTAACGCGCCCGGCAGGTAGCAGAGGTCGTCGACCGCGACGATCACGATATCGAACAAGTTGCTTCCGAGCAGGTTGCCGATGGCCATGTCGAGCGCGCCGATGCGCACCGCAGCTATCGTCACTACGAGCTCGGGCAGGGACGTGACAGCAGCGACAAACAGCGTGCCCACGAAGGTTTCCTCCCAGCCCATCGCCACCGCAAGGCGCCGGCCAACAAACGGTAGGAACGCTCCGGCGATGACCACGACCCCGGCCGCGAGCCCGTAACCCGCCACCGCCGCGCGATAGGTCACACCGGGATAACGCTCCGCTGCCGTCTCGGCCGTAAGCATGATCTGCCGCCGCTCGTACCGGAAGACCGTCCTCATGGCCACGGCGTAGAAGAGCAGAATCAAGGGTGTCGCCGGGCTGACGTGCCCGATGGCCGCGAGGGCGGCCCGGTCGCCAATCAGCACGGTAAAGGCCACCATACCGATGAGAATCACGCCGAAGCCGGCGGACAGCACGTGTCCCTGACTGGCCACGGTGAACACCGATGCCTCGCGGCGCAGGAAATCGAGGCCGGTGATGATGAGCAGGTTGAACACGCAACTTCCCATCGCGTCGCCGACGGCGATGTCCGGTGCACCGACCACGGCCACCGCGCTGACGCCGGCAACCAACTCCGGAAGCGACGTCACCGTCGCCAGCAGGATCAGCCCGATCCATGTCCGACTCAGACCGGCCTTCTCCGCGATCACGTCGCCGTATCGGCACAGGCGCGCTCCCGCGAACCAGATGACGGCCGCGCAGACTGCGAACTGCACCCAGGGAACCCACCGCATCTTCATCAGCCTCCCGGTCCGTCGCCAACGCAACCCGACCCCGCCACATGCTTATCCCGGTTATCGAGACACATAAACGCCGGCAGATGCACGTGGCCTCAAGATTGGTCAATGACTCGCCGCAACCGTGGTTTCTTGCTACGAGGGCAGACATGACGGAGATCGGCGACGCGGCACGGCAGGGGGATGACGTGCAGCGCCGGCGCTACGCCACGATGACGCCGGGCGAGAAGCTTCAGGTGGCGGTGCGCCTGTACTGGTCGGCGCGCCAGATCAAGGAAGCGCATCTTCGCGCGCTACACCCGCATCTCGACGACCGGGAGATCCGCCGCCGGGTCAACGAAGCGTTCCTGTTTGCACGGGATTGAGGACCGGCGATTGGCGGACTGCTAATGGCGGATACCGAGGCCAACCCCTTCCTCCTCTTCATCCGCCGCCTCGAAGCACTGAACGCCCCCTACATGGTCACGGGAAGCGTCGCCAGCACGCTCTATGGTGAACCCCGTCTGACGAACGACGTGGACATCGTGGTCGAAATCGATCGACGGCATTGCGAGGCGATCGCCGACCTCTTCCCGCTGGAAGAGTTCTATTGCCCGCCGCGGGAGGTCCTCATCGTAGAGGCCGGACGGGCGCAGCGTGGCCACTTCAACCTGATACACCACGACACGGGCTTCAAAGCGGACATTTATCCGGTCGGCCGCGATCGTCTCGCTCGCTGGGGCCTCGCCAACCGGCGCATGATCGAAGTCGAGGGCTTGCGCGTCGCCGTCGCTCCACCCGAGTACGTGATCCTGCGCAAGTTGCAGTTCTACGTCGAGGGCGGATCGGAGAAGCATCTGGGCGACGTGCGCGGCATGCTCGCCGGGCCCGACGTTGCAATCGACCGCACGTTCATCGAGGAACACGCAGACCGGCTCGGGGTACGTGACGCCTGGGAGAGAGTTGCAGGTGCGGATTCCCCGGGATCGTAGCTCTCATCCACAGGAGGACGGCGAATGTCAGACGTAAAAGAACAACCAGCGACCATGACGACAGGGACCAACGACAGGGACCATGACGACAGGGACCATGACGACAGGGACCAAAGGGACCAAGCAGACAGGGACCAAGACACCCATCTTGGTAACAGGCAGGAGGGACCAAGTGGGGGGACCAAGACACCCATCTCGGCAT